>NZ_WTLC01000027.1:0-63285 GCF_011378875.1 Pseudoalteromonas sp. Z9A5 | reverse complement strand
GAATTATCATTCCATGCTCGCTTTAGCATTTACTATGATGTGGCTACCAATGTGGGCTGATTAATATATATACTACAAAGATCAACAGCCCCTAGCAAATATAAAATTAGATATGTAAACGCCACTTATGTGGCGTTTTTTGTTTGAGCTTCTAAAATTCTTTTTTCTAATAGTGGTCTTAAGTGTTTTGGTAACCATCTAAGAAGTACTTGGTTATATTGCTTAGTTTGTTTTATTTTTTTGAGTTGTTCGTTTAAAAGATTTATATCCTCTGCACCTTGAGCATTTTTGGTACAACCTATAAAACCATAGCTTAAATCGGGTGATTCGGTTAATGCGCGTTGCGTGAGGCTGTCATCAAAGTGCATCAGCTTTGCTAAATAATAATGCTCACTAGGGTAGCCCAATAAAATATCAATACGCTTCAAATTAAGCATGTATGTAAGGCTTGCTAAGCTATCGCGTGTGGGTCTAATGACTAACTCTATGTTAGGCGTAGTATTAATTAGCGTGTCTATCTCTTTACCGTAAGAGCGACTCATGGATACGCCAAGTGTTAGCTTTTTATCCTGTAGTAAATTTAGCAGCGAGATATTTTTATCATTGGGTATATCAAGTGCTTCTGCTAATTTTTTATGTAATGCAATCGAAGGAGAAAGACCCGTTGTTGAGCTTTCCTTTGTAAAATAAATATGATCTTCTCTAAAATCATTTTTATAAAGTGATAACGCACATGCATTATGGGATGTGTTTGATAGCTCTTGAATCACTTTGCCAGAAGGGATGATCATTCGATTAAAGGTAATATTGGGTAACTGTTTTTCTAGGAGAGTGATTATACTTTCGTCACGACCTTGTTTTTGGTATTTGCCATTTAAAATGTAATAGGGTGCAAAGTCGTGCGTTAACCAATTTATGGTTTTAGCATTACTTACTGAGCTTAAACAACAAAAGAGTAGAGGAGTTAAAAATACACGGAGCATTACAACAGCTGCCAGTAATTATTATTGTAAATCTATTGTAACCAACAAAGTGCTAAAAAGTAAAATGCCAGCAACGAGGCTGGCATAATATCTTATCAATAATTGCAATAATAAACGGCAATTAAAGTATTTGGTTAACTAGCTTTAAGCCATTTAACAAATTGGCGTGCATCACTCGCTTTTTGAAACAATGCATTTTTTAAACCTTGTGTATCACTAAAGATTACACGATGTTTGTTTACTGAAATAGACTGCACTGGATGTGCGATTTGGATCATAGACCCATTATATTTATAAGACATAATAAAACTCACTTTATTCTTGTTATTTATTCTGCGCTATTTTTTTATAGCAAAATGCAGTTAATAAATAAACGATGTTGTGTTTAGCTTCATTACAGTGTTGACGATCTTTATGACACTTTTGCGATGATAGTAAAATTCATCTCGGTATTTTTAAGGGGTTCTCGCCGTACAATAACTTAGCTTTCAAATATACGTTTTGCGGGGCTTACTGGATCAGGGTAAATGGTTAACCGCGGCGGTTTCTTCAAACCAGAGAGGGAAGGTAACTTAAATATATTGTGTGTGCAAGCTATTTATATAAAATAATTTATAATACTTTTTATCAACTGCTTACAAACGTGTTTTTAAATAGTAAAAGGATAAGTATGGATTACGTAATTGTCAGCGATATTTTTGGTTTAACACCCGCTTTAACACGGTTTAAAATGGGTGTTAGCAGTAATAGTATGCTTATAGATCCATACAGCGGTAAGCTGCAAGTCATTGAAAGTGAAGCTAATCACTATGAAAAGTTTATAAAACACTGCGACCACGACAAATATACCGAAAAGGTTAAAGAATGCTTTAATGCACTTAAGAGTCCTACAACTTGTATTGCTTTTAGTGCAGGTGCAAGTGCAGCATGGCGTGCTCAGTTACTCACAGGCAATCCACATCTTAAAAAGCTCATAGGATTTTATCCATCGCAATTACGTAATCATTTACAGCTAAATGCAAAAGTACCGTGTGAGTTCATTTTTCCAAATCATGAAGTACATTTTAATGTAGATGATGTTATAGCCAATTTGGGGCGTAAAGAATTGGTAGAGTGTAAAAAAGTAGAATACTTACATGGGTTTATGAATAAATATTCAGTAAATTTTAACGCGAATGCCTATAACTATTTTTGTAATTACTTAAAAAATAACGCTATAGCTGATTAAGTTGTGCTTTGGTAATATCAGGAAAATTTGTACGCGTGTTGTACTGTGTATAAAGTGAAGAAAACACACTGCTACTCGATAATCTATCGAGCTCTTTTATGAATTTTTTAGCGTTTGAACGCGCAGGTCTACAGCATGTTTGATATGCTTTTATAACTTCAGCCACTGTTTTTCCTTGTTTTTGAAGAGCTAGATCCGCCTCTACAAAGAAGGCTGCACCACTCCAATAAACACGCTGTTGAGCGCGTTGTCGCCACATATCGGCAGACAGTTTATTAAGTGGTTGTTGCTTTGTTTTTGCTTGTTTGCGTGCACGTTCAAATCCGGCATTAAGTCGCTGTACAAATTGGGCTTGAGTTATAATACCGCTATCACGCATTATTTTATTTTGCATATAACTCGCAAAACCTTCGCTTAACCAAAACCCTGAGTAAGGCAATAGTGGCAGGTATAAATGCGATAATTCGTGGTAAAGCGTCCAATCTTTTGTAAATTCACTTAAACTTGCTTGTTGGTCTATATGTAACTCCAAACCATCGGGATCATTTCGTTTTACACTAGCCCAAGGCACAGGCTCAAGAGCAAAGTGTTTGGGCTTTAAATAAATAGGTAAAACACTTTGTTTTAAAGGACCAAGCGTATTTTTTGTTTTTTTAACACTTTGATTGATCCAAGTAGATACTGTTTTTTGACCATTATTGGTAAGTGAGTTTATGTTATGTATAACCACTTCAACTGCATTTATGTTACATGTAATAAATAGTGGCAATATCAATAATATCTTCATGTTATTTACTCTATTTTTAACTAATCACAAAGACTATACCAATAAAAGTTAAATATTAAATGATCGGAATTAAGCGTGTGATTAACGGGGATAATTGAGTTGTGGTTTAGCCGTTATGAATTTTTAACGCGATTAAATTACGTATAGGTTTCACTGTTTTTTGCTAAAAAATAGGGTGGTTAAATTTAAAATCAGTAAAAATTCAACAATTGCATTATTTAGTTATCTAATCAGTTTATAATGTTGGCGCTATGTTAATTAATAAAAGGAAAGTCCGTGAAATTATCTGTTTGTATTATTTGTAAAAATGAAGGAAGTACACTTGAACGATGCTTGGAGTCGGTAAAGTGGGCTGATGAAATTATTGTACTTGATTCAGGTAGTACAGATGAAACATTGGCAATAGCTAAAAAATACACAGATAAAGTATTCGTTCGTGCCGACTGGGAAGGATTTGGTGAGCAACGCCAAAGAGCAGAAGCTTTAGCAAGTAACGACTGGATTTTTGCAATTGATTGTGACGAAGTCGTTAGTGATGAATTAGGTGCTGAAATACGAGATAACCTTGCTAAATGTAAAGAAAAAGACGTACTAGTACTTAATAGATTAACGCACTTTTGTGGTCAATTTATTCGTCATAGTGGATGGTACCCAAGCCGTATTTCTCGTATCTACAATAAAAACACAACGAGTTACAATAATAATTTGGTACACGAATCGGTAGTGGTTAAAGGCTGTAACTTGATTAACTTAAAGGCAGATTTATTGCACTTTCAATACGAAGATATTTTTGCATATATAAATAAAAGAAATAACTATGCCAATATTGGTGCAGACCAAATGATTAGGAAAGGCAAAAAATCATCCATATTAAAAGCAATAAGCTCAGCAACATTTGCTTTTATTCGTCATTACTTTTTACGACTTGGCTTTTTAGATGGAAGAGCTGGTTTTGTAATTGCAGTAATACAAAGCCAATACAGTTTTAATAAATATTTATTTGCTACTTATAGATAAAAATAAAAGCTCTATATTTTTTAAACTGATAGTAACTATAAAAAAGTGAATACAGACACACCAAACTGATCATGCTTTAATAATATTAATAAAGCTTTGTAGGTGTTAGCAATGCAGTACCAACATATAAATGTACCAGAGCAAGGTCAAAATATAACAATAGATGAGCGCGGGGACTGGCAAATCCCTCTCGAACCTATAATTGCTTATATTGACGGCGATGGTGTGGGTTTAGATGTTATGCCAGTAATGCGTAATGTGGTTAATCGTGCTGTTGAACACTGTTATAAAACGGCGCGAAAAATTCATTGGATGCAAGTTTACAACGGCGAACAAGCAGCTAAATTATATGACGGTGATTGGTTCCCGCAAGAAACAATTAACGCGGTACGTACTTGTAAAATAGCCATAAAAGGGCCACTAACAACTCCGCTTGGTGGTGGCTTTCGCTCACTTAATGTTGCGCTTAGACAAGAAATGGATTTGTTTGTAAATATGCGCACCATTAAAGGCTTTAGTGCGCTTCCTTCTCCTTTAAAAAATCCTTTTTTAACTAACATAACGGTGCTTCGCGATAGTAGCGAAGATGTTTATTCAGGTATTGAATGGCAAGCGGGCAGTATTGAAAGTGAAAAAATGCTCGACTTTTTATGTGAAGAAATGGGTGTAACGCGCTTGAGGTTTACACAAGAGTGCGGCATTGGCATTAAAAACATTTCAAAAGAGGGTTCTGAGCGATTAGTACGTTATGCAATAAACTACGCACTAAAAAATAACAGTAACTCACTGACTATTGTGCATAAAGGTAATGTACTTAAATTTACCGATGGTGCATTTAAACGTTGGGGGTTCGCACTTGCTAAAAAAGAATTTAAAGCTATAAATCATCAAAATGGTCGTTGGCTACTAATAGAGCGATCAGATCAAGAACCATTAATTATTAAAGAAGTAATAGCCGATAACATGCTTCAGCAATGTTTAATGCATCCAGAACAGTTTGATGTAGTAGCCACTACTAATCAAAATGGCGACTTTTTAGCTGATATGCTTAGCGCGCAAGTGGGTGGAGTTGGCATAATGCCCGCTGCAAATTTAAATAACGAAGTGGCATTTTTTGAACCAACACATGGCACGTTTGAACGTATAGCGGGACAAAATAAAGCCAATCCGAGCAGCAGTATTTTAAGTGCAGTGTTAATGCTTAAATTTATGAAGTGGGATAAAGCCGCAATATTGATTGAAAACGCATTAGAAAAAACCTTCGCAAGTTCCCAAGTAACTTTTGATTTAGCACCTAATAAAGATGATTCTAATAATTCAATATCTAATAACTCGATAACCCTAAGTTGCACAGACTTTGCACAAAAGGTTATCGAGCATTTTTAAACACCCCCATTTTTAAGCTGCTGATGCATTAGCAATCTGCACTGTGTGCATACAAGGGCGATTAGTTAATTGTGCAGCGCGATGATAAATGGCATGTGCATTTGGCTCATCACAGTGTGTACCGCTTAGCGTATCCATTAATGCTACAACAATAATGGCAGGTACTTGGCAGCAGTATTCATCAAGCACGGCTTCTGTTGTTTGTGCGTTCATATGGCAATGTGGATGATTTTTTTGTTGATACGCATTTAATAGCGTGTCTACTTCAAGAGTATCACTTGGTTGATGCTTATTTTTACGACAAGTACACCCAAATTCATCAACTAACGTAGCTAAAGCTTGGTAAATCTCAGTCGTTTTTAAAGTCGCTTTAGTACATAACTGCTCTTTAATGAATTGATGTAAATTAGCATCAATGAATAATCCGTCTTGGTGTGTGAAGATAGCGGTAGTTGGCATAATAATTACTCTTAGTTTGTTGGCTTAACTTCACTCTAGCGCTAAGTATATTATTAATGAAATTGTTGTTTTCAATAACTGATATTGATTTTATCAATACTGTAGCTGGATGCTTCTTTTTAAGGTTGTTATTTATAATGTTTAATTACTTTATTTGGTGCAAAACGGCTTTTAATGCACAAAAATAGCGCGTAAATATCATTTTTAAAATTACATTAAATCAACTAACTACTTGTTTTTAAATAGCTATAATTTAATTTTTTGTAATGGCACCAACTTTGCAAATTAACATACAGTAAGGTTTCTCCCCTTGCTAAGACCAATATGATTCCAGACGAAGACGTCTACACATTTACTTTAAAAAAGTAAGGTGTAGGCGTTTTTTTTTGCTTGCAATATATTGCTGCAAATGGAAATTAAAATAGCACTACCAAAATAAAGGTAAAAAAATGGCTTATTTAATCCCTACCGAATTTGTAACTAAAATGGTGGACTCTGGTGAGTCTAAAATTTATATGTCAACGCGCGATACGTTAATTCGTGCATTTATGGCTGGCGCTATTTTAGCGTTAGCTGCAGTGTTTGCAATTACCGTTAGCATTGCCACTGGCTCACATTTAGTGGGCTCGATGTTGTTTCCCGTTGGTTTTATTATGTTGTACTTAATGGGTTTTGATTTACTGACGGGTGTATTTGTACTTACGCCACTAGCATGGCTTGCAAAGCGACCAGGCGTTACGTGGTCGCAAATATTACCGCATTGGGGCAAAGTGTTTTTGGGTAATTTTTTAGGGGCGCTAACGGTTGCTTTTATGATGTCGTTTATTTTTACTTATGGGTACAACATAGATGGCGGTGCAATTGCTAAAAAAGTTGCTGCAATAGGCGAGGCGCGTACTTTGGGCTATGCCGAATTTGGAACAGCAGGTTGGTTAACTATATTTATTAGAGGCATGTTATGCAACTGGATGGTGTCGCTTGGGGTTGTTGGCGCAATGATTTCAACAAATGTAAGCGGTAAAGTAATTGCCATGTGGATGCCGGTTATGTTGTTCTTTTTTATGGGCTTTGAGCACTCAGTAGTGAATATGTTTTTATTCCCGTTTGCGCTTATTATGGGCGGTGAATTTTCGGTAATGGATTACTTAATTTGGAACGAAATTCCAACCGTATTAGGTAACTTAGTCGGTGGCTTGGCGTTTACTGGTTTAACGTTATACACCACGCACTACAAAACAGCGCCAAAGCGTCACATTCAAACGCCGCATACGAGTTAATAACCGATGACTGCCTTAACACTCAATACTGGGTATTTTACAACACAAGGTTGTAAAAGTATAAATCAAGACTTTGTTTTGTCCCGAGTGCCAATATTAGATGAGCTTAACCTTAAAGGTGCCGTGTTTGCTATTAGCGATGGGGTAGGTAGCAGTTTAGTTAGCCAAGTAGCGAGTGAAAGTGCGGTTAAGCGCTTTATTAACGATTATTATTGTACATCACCAGCATGGTCCGTTGAGCATGCTGGTGGTCAAGTATTTAAAAGTGTAAATGCCCATTTATATTGTAAAAATCAGCACAGCCCTTATAAGTACAATCTTGAAAAAGGTTATGTATGTACTTTTTCAGCGCTTATTTTGCAAAACCAATGCGCTCATATTTTTCATGTGGGTGATTCACGTATTTATCGCCTTCGTAATAACCAACTTACATTGTTAACAACTGATCATAATATACAAGCCAATGGTCAAACGGTACTAAGCCAAGCGCTCGGAATAACGCCACATTTTAAGTTCGACTACCTTTGTGAGCCATTAATCGTTGGTGATGTGTTTTTATTGATGACCGACGGCATATTTAACTTTTTGACTGAAGAGCGTATTTTAGCGTTATTAAACTATCAAAAAAATGACTTAAACACGCAAGCTAAAATAGTTGTCGATGAAGCAGTTAATGCTGGTAGTAACGACAACCTAACCATGCAGGTTATTGTAATAAATCAGCTCGCGAAAGCACAAATAAATAAACTGGATGAATTAAGTATTCCACCTATTTTAAAAGAAGGTGATTTATTTGAAAGCAATAAACTTGGCTCTATTCAAGAAGGCGTTTATGGATCTCAAGGGTATAAAATAAGGCGTGTTATTCATTCATCGAATCGAAGCCACGTTTATTTAGCGCTCGACTTAAAAACTGCCGACTTTGTCATAATTAAAGCGCCGTCAGTAGAGCTAACAAATAACGCCGCACAGTTAAATAGGTTATTAACTGAGGAGTGGGTGCTTAACAAAGTAAATCATAAAGTAAACAATCAGCACATAGTTAAAGCAGTGCCACCGCATAGTGCGCGTAATTTTTATTATACAGTTACCGAATATATAGAAGGGCAGACTTTAGCCCAGTTTTTATTAGACAATCCAACTCCTAATCTTGAAAAAATACGCGATATTACAGAACAAATAGCGAAAGGATTAACAGCGCTACATAAAGTTGATATTTTACATCAAGACATTCGACCTGAAAATATTTTAATAGATAGTAGTGGCTTAGTGACTATTATCGATTTAGGTTCAGCCAAAATAATGGGCGTAACCGATGGCAATGGCGATGAAATACTTGGCACTGCAATGTACACTGCACCTGAATATTTGGTGGGATCGGGGGCGAGTGAGCGATCCGATTTATACTCACTCGCAGTGCTTACTTATTATATGTTAAGCGGGCGATATCCATATGGTACAAAAGCCGCCAAAGCGCATAACATAGCCGCGCAAAGTAAGTTAAGTTATATAAGCGTGATTGATACAAAACGCGATATACCCTTGTGGTTAGACGCTACGCTTAAAAAAGCATTACAGCCAAACCCAGCTTATCGGTACCAGGTAATGTCGGAGTTTATTTACGATTTACGCCACCCTAATAACAGTTTGTTAGGCACTGGTAGCATTGCGTGGGCGGAGAAAAACCCAGTGGTATTTTGGCGTGGCTTATCGTTGCTATTAGCAATATCACTGGTTATAAGCTGGCTGATTTTTATATCAAAGTAATTAGATATAGCAATTTTAAACGTGTTTATTATCACTGGGTAATAAGGTACTTATAGCATTAAAGCTTAATAAAATAGGGAATTGCTACCAAAATAGTGCCCACAATAAGCAACATCGATACGCTCGTCACAAAGTACGGAAACACTAACAACGACAAGCCTATACACAATGGCACAACGGCTTTTTTCCTTCGTCCATAAGTTAGGTAGCCAATGCCTATGCCACCAAATAAAACACTCCACGCAATAATTGATGATGAATCCATTTAGTTTTCTCCGTTAGAATTAGTTACGTCAGTACAGCTTTTAGCTCAGCTAAAGCGCTATCAGTATTTTTGTGTGCTAACTAGCGCGCACAAGGTAAGTGGTCAAAGCAAAATATTCAAGCCCGATAAATCTAAACCAGCTTTTACAAGCGCCATCAACTTTATTATTTTCCATTTTGGATGGAGTTCATTCAAAAATATACCCATTAAGCTTTATAATAAACCTCGCAACATCATAAGTAGGCTTATCTTTTTTTGCAAAAAGCGCATTCATCTGTGTAGGTCGCTTCAACGAGTGAGTGATATGAAACTAGCTCAAATTTAATCTCACATTAAATGTCTTTCAAAGTAACTATTTAAGTTAAATTATATTGTTAAAGCTCATTAATTACAGCTGTTTACTTTTAAATCGATAAAATTCAATTAATAAAATACACGCCCAACCTATTCCATATGCAAGAATATCTAACCAATCAAATGTAGATCCTATTATTATACGCGCCGCTTTAATGTGTTGAAGACCAAGAAGGGTTACTAAATTAAAAAACTGTGCAACTTCAATCATGCAAGCAAACAAAAGCACGGAGTGGGCCAACGTAGAGTTTTTAATTTTAATAAACGACTTAACAAAAAGGTACAACCAGCCAACAACCAATACATCGCCAAGAAACGGGCGTACAAATTGATCATTAACAAAAAGTGCAATGTATATAAGTGAACCAAGAAAAAGCAGACTTAATAAAAAACTTTTTATGTTAAATTTTAACAATTTGAACCCTTGTTTTTAATATATTAAATAATGCTGAAATAGACATCCCACACACTTTATATAAAAATGTGGTTGTTATCAAAATTAGCAATGTTCCTCTATGCAAAATTCTTTGTATTAGATATTGATGAAGATGAGTAATTAGTCATCACAAGATATAAAAGTTGGTTAGGTTTTATGAAATTTTAAAATAGTTTATTGGTTAACAAGCGTAATATCTGACAGTAATTTAGTACCCTTTTTTTATCTTATTTATGCAGGTATGATACTTTTATAGAGTGTATTAAGTAGTACCGTATATTTTTAAACTTAATTTCTGAGAAACTAAATGAATAAAAAATTGTCTTTCAATAATGGTGAAATTAGTGATAACTACGCAAGTATTTTAGTTTCACATTTTGATTGCAGCCAAGTAACCACTTTGCTTGAATATAAAGGTTACAAACTTGTTGTAGATTCTTGTGTTGATATTTCACTACCTGATGAAACTGTATTATCAGGACCTGAAGTTTTAAAATTAGTTGAAAATAAAAGCCTCTCGTTAAATGAACTCATTGCATTTTTAGCTGGTGAAGAATCAGAGAAAACAAACGAGATTTATGAGTTTGAAGCGTGTGCCTGGTTTGAGTGGCGAAGTGGTAATGGTGACTGGGCAAGTGAGCCGTTTGACACCATGTATGAATCACTAGATGATAATATTAAAAAACTCAGCGAGCTTCTTGATGAAGAAGGGCTGGAGTTAGAACACATTGATTAGCAGTTACATATTTTAAAAGGAATTCGTTTTGGGAATACTCGTTATAGGTAGTAATACAAACATTACTCAACCAAGCTTTACAATAAAACATACAATTAATGACTCGGTTGATATTTCAGTTTTTTGTTTAGGTGAAAATGGCAAAGTACATAATGACGATGGTATGGTTTTTTACGGAGCGCCTAAAAGTCCTTGCGGCACCATTAATATACAATCTAAAGCAATTTTAGTTGATCTTGAAAATGTACCTTCTAACATAGAAAAGTTCTCTATAACTGCCACAGTCGATAATGACACCTTTGCGTCTCAGTCAAATATTTCTTTTACTGGTCCTGATTTTGAATGCCAATTTGATACTGATGGACGTTCTGAATCTGCACTTATTTTATTAGAAATTTATAAACGAAATAATAGTTGGAAGGTCAAGTTTGTTGGTCAAGGTTTCAATGGCGGTCTAAAGCCATTAGCTGAACATTATGGTGTAGATATAGCTGATGAACCGGTAGTTAAACCATCATCACCTAAGCCAGCACCTGTAACTACGCCTGCACCAACAGTAAATTTGAGTAAAATTAGTTTAACTAAAAGCTCTCCTAAAGTTGATCTCATTAAAAAGGCTGGATCATTAGGTTTAATAAAAGTTAATTTAAACTGGGAAAAGGGTAAAAGTAGCTTTTTTAGCTCAGGAATAGATCTTGATCTTGGTGCATTTATAGAGCTCAAAAACGGTGACAAGAGCATAGTGCAAGCTTTAGGTAATCGTTTTGAATATAGCCCTTATATTAAGTTATTAGCTGATGACAGAACGGGTGATAGCTCAAATGGTGAATGGATACACATTGATGGTAATAATATTAATAATGTAAAACGTATTATTATTTTTACTTTTATTTATTCAGGCAGTCCAAATTGGGACAAAGCAAATGCAGTAGTAACGTTGCATGTACCAGATATGCCGCCTATCGAAACTCAGCTAAATGAAACCTCAAGTAATACAGGGTTTTGTGCAATTGCAGAGCTAACCGTAAAAAACAATACTGTTGCGGTAGAGAGACTTAATCGCTTTTTTAAAGGTCATGCAGATTGTGATAAAGCATATGGATGGGGCTTTAAATGGAGCGCAGGAAGTAAATAACGAACCTTAAAATGAGAAGAGCTGATGCCTATAGGCTCAGAGATGTTACTGTATTACACTCTTATAGTGAAATAGCTAAAAAAATATTAGATTTTGAATTCATTATTATGAGTTTTCTCATTGCATTTTTAAGGTATAAAGGCAATAAATATGAGACTAAGAAGTCTTATTATCTTGCTCTTGTTTAGATAGTTCATTATGGTATTATTTTTTTAAGTCGATACATTAAACTTGTATCGTAAGTGTTTTATTTTTATTCGTTTACATAAATTATAAAGGAGTTTTTAAAATGGCAGTATCTTTACAAAAAGGTGGTAATGTTTCTCTAGAGAAAGTTGCTCCAGGGATGACAAATTGTTTATTAGGTTTAGGTTGGGATTCTCGTGCTACAGACGGCGCTGATTTTGACTTAGATGCATCGGTATTTATGTTAAATGCTGAAGGCAAAGTTAAAGCTGATAACGGCTTTATCTTTTTTAATAATTTAGTTTCTGAATGTAAATCAGTAGAACATACTGGCGACAACTTAACGGGTGAAGGCGAAGGCGATGATGAATCTATCAAAGTTAGCCTTAAAGATATCCCAGCAGACATTACTAAAATAGTAGTTGCTGTAACTATTCATGATGCTGAATCAAGAAAACAAAATTTTGGTCAAGTATCAAACGCATTTATTCGTATTGTTAATGCTTCATCAAATGAAGAAGTTGCACGTTATGACCTATCTGAAGATTACTCAATCGAAACTGCATTGATCTTCGGTGAGTTATACCGCCATAACGGTGAATGGAAATTTAAAGCGATTGGTCAGGGTTTTGAAGGTGGTCTTGCACCTTTAGCTCGTCAATACGGCGTTTCTGTTTAATACCGAATATAAATAGTTAACCAATAAATCAGTTGAAATTAATTATAGTTTCAACTGATTTTTTTTAATATAAAGGATTTAAAATGGCAATTTCATTACAAAAAGGTCAGAAAATCAGCCTTGAAAAGTCTAATGGTTCTAGCTTAACAAACATCTGTGTAGGCGTTAACTGGGGAGCTATTGAGAAAAAAGGCTTCTTTGGTAAAAAAATGGTTGCAGTAGATTTAGACGCAAGTTGTGCTGTATTTGATGCTGACAAAAAGCTATTAGACATTGTATATTTCGGAAAATTAAACTCGACAGGTATTCAGCATTCGGGCGACGATTTAACCGGTGATACTGATGGCGATGATGGACTAGATAACGAAGTAATTAACGTTAACTTGAGCCAGTTACCAGCTAATGCAGAACAAATTGTATTTGTACTTAACTCGTTCAGTGGCGATGACTTTAAAACAATTCCTTTTGCGTCAATTCGTTTATACGAAGGCACACCTAGTCGCGTTGATTCGATTCATGCAGTATACGATATTGCAAACGATCCTAAGTTTGCGGGTTCTGTTTCTATGATTTTAGGTAAATTATATAAGCATAATGGCAACTGGAAATTTTCTGCGATTGGTGAAACAACAAGTGATAAAAAGCTTGAACAAACAATCAAAACAGCAGAAAGCAGCTACCTGTAAAGTATTTATAGATATTAAAGGAGTAATTAATGGCAATATCCTTACAAAAGGGTGCAAATGTATCTCTTGAAAAAATTGCACCTGGTATCAGTAAGTGTTTAGTCGGGCTCGGTTGGGATTCACGATCATCAGATGGCGCTGATTTTGATTTAGACGCATCAGCGTTTATGTTAAATGAAGCTGGAAAAATTATATCTGATCAACACTTTATTTTTTATGGTGCGTTAACTTCACCTTGCTTATCAATAGAGCATACTGGAGATAACTTAACTGGGGACGGAGATGGAGATGATGAGTCAATTAAAATTGATTTATCAATCGTGCCTAGTAACGTTCATAAAATTGTAATTGGTGTAACCATTCATGATGCAAATGCCAGATCTCAAAACTTTGGACAAGTATCGAATGCATTTATACGTGTTGTTGATGAAAAGTCAGGCGAAGAAATAATTCGTTATGATTTATCAGAAGATTATTCAACCGAAACAGCCATTATTTTTGGCGAGCTTTACAGACATAACAATGAGTGGAAGTTTAGAGCGGTAGGTCAAGGGTACGCAGGTGGTCTGCATGCTATGGCTGTTAATTATGGCGTTAATATTGCCTAGTCGGAGAAAGACGTGTTAGATACAATATTACCATTTATATATATTATTTTGTCGTGTTACTTACTTAAGTTTGCGTGCGACACATTTGAGCAGGCTGCAGGGTATTTAGGTCGTAACTTCCCGCCAGGGGTTAAAGGTGCAACAGTAAATGCTATTGGTTCTAGCATGCCGGAAATGTGTGTTGTAATCGCTTGTTTATTTTGGTTTAACGACCCATCTCTCGTTATGGTTGCTTTAGGTGTTACAGCGGGTTCTGCTATCTTTAATGGTTGTGTTATACCTGCTTTGTCTATCATTATGGCTAAAGATGGAAATGGTAAATCGGTAGAGTATATTGAACTTAATAAACGTGTACTTTTACGTGATGTTTTTTGGGTTTTAATCGCAGAAATTACGTTAATTGTTTGCCTTGGTTTTAATAGTTTTACAATTTGGATGGCTGTAATATTAAATGTAATTTATTTTTTATATGCGGTTCATTTATATTTTGATGCTAAAAATCATGTAAGCGGCGACGATGAAGAAGAATATGAGTATGAAGAGATTGAAGACAAAGGTGTTATCGCGAATATCTTTACCTTTAACTTTAACGCGTTATTTTTCTCAAATCGTACCTTTACGGCAACAAGTGCTGTAGTTGTTATATCATTAGCTATTGCAGTTATTTCGGGTGCTTCTCACATACTTGTTGAAGGTGTTTTAGGCAGCGCAACAGTATTAGGTGTACCTCAATTTTTTGCTGGTTTAGTTTTTGGTGCTGCTGCATCGTCTGTACCAGACTTAATTTTATCAATTAAAGATGCTCAAAAAGGCGAATACGAAGATGCAGTTGCTAATCCATTAGCATCTAACACTTTTGATACGACCATTGCATTTGCACTCCCATTATTAGCTTGGTTTATAATTAATGGTGTGGATTCTTTACCACTTGTACAAGATGCCAACTTAACAATATTACGTTGGTCAATTGTTGGGGTAACGGCTGCAGTTGCTGCGAGCTTATTATTTAATTATAAAAAAGTGACAAAAACCATAGCGTATTTTTTACTTGCTATGTTTGCTGTTTGGGCAGCGAGTATGTACTTCGTTATTCAATAGGTATTTAATTAGTCTCAAGCGCTATAAGCTTGATATTATTAAACGTTATGGGCTTAAATATTAAGCCCATTTATAATTGTGGTGTATGAATTTTGGGTTTATAAATTTATTATTTATTTATATACTCCTCGTCTTGGCACTTCAAATATCTAAACTATTGCCTTGTTACAGCGCCTTTTTACAATTGCTATTATTGACCGCTTATTTAGTGCACTAGATATAGCATTAGTAATATTTATATAATTGAAGTGGCTTGTAAAAAGCGGCACACATTAATTTAAACACACACAATTGACTTATAAATGTATTAAAAAATTTTCAGTTAAACAGGAGCGTAATAGCAACTGGGATTTTTATAAGCATACAGAAAATATAACTGGAAAATATGAAACATATCTACGACATTAAAGCCGGTACTCTCTCGTTAAAAACGGCTGAAGAAAGAACAACACTAGATCGTATTTTGACATTTGCTTGTCGAGAAAATCCTAAACGCCATTTTATTTTAGTAAATAAATTAATAGGACGTTACACCCCAACAGCTCCTAAAGTAATGAGACAAACTTACAACCAATT
Organism: Pseudoalteromonas sp. Z9A5; assembly: GCF_011378875.1. Classification (NCBI taxonomy): domain Bacteria; kingdom Pseudomonadati; phylum Pseudomonadota; class Gammaproteobacteria; order Alteromonadales; family Pseudoalteromonadaceae; genus Pseudoalteromonas; species Pseudoalteromonas sp. Z9A5. The sequence continues at coordinate 47,622 of NZ_WTLC01000027.1, read as the reverse complement.
AGCCGAAAAGATAGGCGAAGGGTCTCAAACCTATGTTGTAAGTTTTGCTGAAGCGGCAACCGGTTTAGGTGCAGGTGTTGCTGACAGTTTGGCTCACACCCAAAATGATGATGTTTATTTTCAACACACTACAAGGCATAAACTAGATGAAAAACTATGGTTTACTGTAGATGAAGAACATAGCCACGCAGTTAATCACATGTTTTACCAACCAAGTGAAAATTTATTAAACTCTATAATTAAATCTAAACGACTTGTTATAGTTGATGATGAAATTACCACTGGGCGCACTATTAAGGTTTTGCTTTTAAAAATACTTCCTTACTTACCCGATTTAGAAGAAATAGTAGTTACGTCAATCGTAGATTTAATGGGCGAACAAAACTATTTACATGACTTAAATTTGGATATTCCAATTCGTTATGTCTCCTTACTCAAAGCTAATATTAGTTTAGATAAAGACCCTGATTTTAATCCTCAGCTCCCTGATAAAGTAAATTCTAAGCTCTCTAATGCGGCCTCTGCAAATGATACCGGCAGGTGTGGTTTATTAATGCCTTACAAAGAAAAAATAAAGAGCATTAATACATCTCAAAGTACGGTAGTTATTGCCGATGGAGAACATCAATATATTCCATTTTTATTAGCCGAAAGACTTGAAAATAAAGGGGTGGAAGTGGTTTTTCAATCTATTAATCGGTCGCCAATATTACTGTGCGATACAATCGTTAATAAGCATAGAATTACTACAGTAGAAAACGACACTGAACATTATTTATATAATTTTTTCCCTGAAAACAAATCAATATTTGTAGTGAGTGAAAAAAATTATGAAGGGCTACTATTTACTGATGGGGTTAAATACCACGAATGGAAATGCTAGCACAGCACACCTCAAGGCTGTTTGTGTTTACTGATTTAGACGACACATTGTTTAAAAGCCTAAAAAACACAAAAGGTGACTTATCTTTTGTGGCAACAACAAATAACCAAGGTGAGCCTCAAGGGTATTCTTCGTTACAGCAACAAAAATTGCTTAATATTTTTGAAGCCGCAGGTGGCGTATTTATACCAGTAACAGGCAGAAGAACAGATTCGTTTTTAAATTGCAGCTTACCTGCTATTAAAAATACACCGTATGCGGTGGTATCGCATGGCGCCGTTATATTAGATCAAAATCATGCATTGCTAGAGCAATGGCACGCATTTATTAACGCAGAGTTTAACTTAGCATTATTGCAAAGCGAGTTAGTAAAAACGTTTGATCATCTACATAATTATTTTACAGCATTAGACAGTTCATTGCGGGTAAGGCTTATTGTTGATCAAGGCATTACAGCTTATGTGTGTGTTAAAGTATCAAGAAGTGATTACAGCGAAAATAAAGCCAAAGAGGTTGATTCGTATTTAAAAAGCATACTTCCAAATGACATGTTATTGCACAGCAATGGACGTAATTTTGCGATATTACCACCTTATGCAAGAAAAGAAATTGCGGTTAAGTTTATTAAAGATAAATTGAAGATAGGAGAGCATGATACGGTGTTTAGTATTGGCGACAGTAATAGTGATTTACCTTTTATGAAAGAGTCTGATTTTTTAATTGCTCCCAACGGTTCGCAAATTTTAGACAAGGAGCAATATCAATGAAAACTCCATTAATGGGTAGTTATCCAGAACATGATTGCTTGTTCTTATTAAAAAAAATAAAACCAGAATTTCATTCTATCGAAGATAAAGAACGCTTAATTCAAACAGGACAATTGCATTACTCTCAAATGGTTAGCCAAGAAAGTAAGCCAACTCCTGAATATGAAAAATTATTTCATGATTTAACAGCAAAATATAAACACAAATTAGCTGAAGAAATTCTTAATCTATCGTGCCTCATTTCCAATAATGTTAAGCAAGATGTGTGCATTGTTTCTTTAGTTAGAGCGGGTACACCTATTGGCGTGCTTGTTAATAAAGGTATAAACAACTACTCACAATATAACTCAACGCACTACTCAATTAGCATTGTTCGCGATAAAGGTATTGATGTTAATGCTTTAGATTATCTTATTTTTGATTTAAAAATACCTCCTCAAAGCATTGTATTTATTGATGGTTGGACTGCCAAAGGGGTTATTACTAAAGAGCTTAAAAAAGCGATTGAAGATTATAATGCTAGCCGTAAAGTTAATATAAGCAACACGTTATATGTTGTATCCGACATAGGTGGAACCGCTGACTACAGCGTTACTTTTGAGGACTATGCAATACCCAGTGCGTTAATGAACTCAACAGTAAGTGGTTTAATTAGTCGCTCAGTTATTAATGATCAGATTAAAAAAGATGATTTTCATGGCTGTATTTCGTATGAGCATTTAGCTCAATATGATTATTCAAATTGGTTTATTTCTGAAATTTCCAATTGCTTTAAAGCGGTATATTATAAACTAGCAGCCGTGCCAGATGAGCAACAAAGAGAAGCGCGTAATCAGCTAACTCAAAATTATATTCGCTTATTAATGAACAAATTTAGCGTGACCGATATAAACAGAATTAAACCCGGTATAGCAGAAGCAACACGAGTAATGTTACGCAGAGTACCTGACCTTTTGATTGTAAATGATGCGAGTAACCCAAATACCGCGCATTTGATTACAATAGCCAACGAAAAGAGCATTGAGATCTGTGTATTACCCGAAATGCCATTTGGTGCGTGTGCACTTATAAAAGATGTAGATTAGTTATGAAAAAAATAGCAGTATTTGATTTTGATGAAACATTGGTTAAAGAAAACTCTTTGAGTTTTTTGTTCAAGTATTTTTTAGGTAGAAGACCTCTTTTTACTTATCTTTTACCCATTGTAGCAAAACGAAAAGTATCTAGAAAAATTATAAAAAATGAAATTAAACAGCATTTCTATATGCTTTCTTTAAATAATAAAAGCAACGAACTGGTATTTGAAGCGGGTGTAAACACAGCCGAAAAATTAACCCCTATTAAGCCAGTGCTAGAGCGAATGATGGACTTGCATGCTCAAGGGGTAGAAATTTGGATTATTACCGCTTCGCCCCAATACTTTATTGAAGGCATAGTTAATAAACTACAATGGCCCGTTGAAAGAGTAATTGGTACATTATTGAAAGAAGATGATAATGTACTAAATGGGTTAATTGGTACAGAGTGTCAAATTGAAGAAAAAGTAGCGCGATTTAACTCGTTAATTGCGAGCGAAAAGTTAACGTGCTCAGTTGAAGAGGCATACGGTAATTTACCCGTAGATATACCCATGTTAGAGCTCGCTGAAAAAAAGTTTTATGTAAAAAAAGGGCAATTAAGTCCGTTTATAAACAATTAATGGAGAATAGTATGAGTTTTTGGAATAACGTTAAAGAAAAAATAAGCGATGCAAACGACAGTTTACAAAAAAACATCGGACAATTTAAAAACAAAAAATTTGCAGATGCTTCAATGGCTATATGTGCTTTAGTTGCAGCGGCTGATGGCGATATTGACGCAGACGAGCGTAAAAAAACGGCTGGTTTTATTGTGTCTAACGAGTCTTTAAAGGTTTTTTCTGCTTCTGATTTAAAAGAGAAGTTTGACTTTTATTGCAACAAATTAGAAGCCGATTACGACTTTGGTAAAATAGAAGCAATTCAAGCTTTGAGCGCGTTAAAAGGTAAACCAGACCAAGCGCGTGCGTGTATTCAGTTAGGTATTGTTATTGGCGGTGCTGATGGCGATTTTGACGCAGACGAAAAACGTGCAATTAAAGAAGCGTGTAATGCGGTAGGTATTGCACCATCTGAGTTTGATTTGTAAATCAGTTACAAAAATTAATGTGTAGAGAAGGTAGTAAACAAATATGCTAACAAATTAATAATGACAACTATCACTTTGTGTTATTAGTTTATGTTTAACTGCTTTATCTACGCATGAGTTTTCGTTAATTATCTATTAAGGAACTCATTATGAGGCGTTTACCAGTATACCTATTATTAGACACATCTGGCTCAATGTATGGAGAGCCAATTGAATCAGTAAAAAATGGTTTAGAAACCTTACTCTCATCACTTCGCCAAGACCCTTACGCACTAGAAACTGCATTTTTATCAATAATTGAATTTAACACTAAAGCCGTTCAGTCAGTGCCTCTTACTGATTTAATGTCGTTTCAATCACCCGATTTAACGCCTTCAGGCACCACATCGCTTGGGGCTGCACTTACTTTACTTGCTAATAAAGTGAATGAAGAAGTTAAAACAACAACGCTTGACGAAAAAGGCGATTGGCGACCACTCGTTTTTGTATTTAGTGATGGTGGTGCAACCGACGATTTTCAAAAAGGTATCGATGATTTAAAAGCAACAAAAATGGGTATTATAGTTGCTTGCGCTGCTGGTCATCATGCAAAAATAGATGAGCTTACAAGAATAACTGAAAATGTTGTGCATCTTGAAAATGCAGACTCTAAAGCAATTTCAGCCTTTTTTGAGTGGGTATCTGCAAGTATTTCTACAAACTCTCAAAAAGTAGAAAATGGCGAATCAGAAGCGTCTCAACTATCGGATCTTCCGCCGCCACCACCTGAAATTAACTTAGTTGATTTAACCAAAAAATAGGAGTCAGTAATGAGTCGACGTTTACCTGTATACCTCTTAATTGATAGCTCTGGTTCTATGCAAGGCGAGCCTATTCATGCTGTTAACGTAGGTATTAGTTCAATGCTAACCGCGTTAAGACAAGACCCTTACGCGCTTGAATCTGTGTATTTATCGTTAATTACATTTGATCGTGAAGTGAAAGAAATCTTACCTTTAACACCGCTCGAAAGTGCGCAATTTTCAGAGATTGAATTACCTAAATCGGGTGCTACTCACATGGGAGAAGCTCTGGAATTTGTTGTTGATAAAGTAGCAAAAAATGTAATTAAATCCTCAGATGATACTAAAGGCGACTTTAGACCCATGCTGTTTATTATGACCGATGGCTCACCATCAGATTTAATGGTGTTTAAAGAAAGCCTACCAAAAGTTAAGGCAAGTAACTTTGCTGAAATAATTGCGTGTGCTGCGGGTCCTAAAGCAAAACCTGAGTTTTTAAAGCAATTAACAAGTAATGTTGTTGTGTTAGATAACATGGAAAGTTCGGCATTTTCACAATTTTTTAAATGGGTAAGTGATTCTATAGCAGCCGGCTCAATGAGCTCAGGTGTAGATGGACCACTGGAGAACTCGCTACCACCTCCACCGCCGGAGTTTCAAATCGTATTATAAGGAAATAGCATGCGCAGATTACCGATATTTTTTGTAATAGATGTATCAGAGTCAATGACTGGAGAGCCAATTGAATTGATGGAAAAAGGAATCGAAAATATCGTTTCTTCTTTGCGTCAAGATCCTCATTCATTAGAAACTGTTTTTATTAGCGTTATAGCATTTGCCGGCAAAGCTAAAACAATTGCTCCCTTAGTTGATTTGATTTCTTTTTATCCGCCTAAAATTCCTGTTGGTGGCGGTACATCTTTAGGTAGCGCATTAAATGTATTAATGGATGAAATAGATACCAATGTAAAAAAAACCACATATGAAACACGTGGTGATTGGGAACCTATTGTTTTTCTTATAACTGATGGAAAACCAACAGACGATCCAAGCCAGGCAATTACGCGTTGGCAAGATAAGTACGCTAAAAATGCCAGCCTTATTGCCATTACGTTGGGCTTAAATGCAGATGTTGATATATTAAATCAAGTTGCAAACCCCGTGTTAGCGTTGGAAAATACCGATAAAAATCAGTTCTTTAAATTTATTGAATGGGTAAGTGCATCTGTTAAAGCACAAAGCCAAATGATAGAGCTAGATAATAAAAATTCTCCCGTATCTCTAGAAAAAGTAAGTAACGCTGGCTTAAGAATAATGGGTAATACAAGCGAGCTTAACAACCATGAGGCGAGTGCGTCTGATTCAAGTTGTGTAACATTAACGGGTCGTTGTTCAAGCAATCGTCGTCCTTATTTAATTAAATACGCTAAACCAAAACTTGTTGAAGGGATGGAGCGTTTTATTCAAAATCATCAGTATTATCACCTCGAAGGTGCCTATAAATTAGAAGAAAGTTACTTTGAATGGTCTTCTGATAATTACGTTGCACAGAGCGTCGATACTTCTTCACTTGATGGTATTCCGCCTTGCCCGCAATGCGGTAATCAGTCAGCTTTTGCAATGTGCGGTTGTGGTAAATTATTGTGCATTGGCGACGAAGATATTGTTATGTGTCCGTGGTGCGAAAAAAGCATTAAGTTTAGTCAAGGAAGCGGTGACTTTTCTATTACGCGAGGTCAGGGCTAATGAGTAAAGTAAAGCTCGAACAAGCATTATTAGACATTTTACTCCAAGCCTCACTTACAAATACAAAACAGTCATTTGTTCAAAAGCGAGCTAACCAACATTTAGATCAAACCGTTGTACAGCATCATATAAATGCATTGCTTAATGAGCTAACGCCATTAGTAAAAAATGACAAAAGTATGGTGCGTCTAACAACAGAGGGCGCTAAATTGCATAAAAAAAATAACAACTTAAGTGTAAATAAACAAATACCGCCTTTGGTTATTAATGTCCGCTTGCCTAACCTTAAAGCTAATACGCTGTTTTTTGAATCGATATCTCTTGCGAGTGAAACTGATGCAAAGATCAGCTTTTTTCAAACCAAAAGTATTGATGAGTTTGAGGGCGTAGAATTTGATGCAGATAAATTAACGTTGTCTGGCACAACAACTCAAGTTGGCGATCATCAGTTTGATTTATACGGCTCCACACCGCTTGCTAATGGGCAGGTTCAGGGTGTGGTTGTAAGAGTAAAAGTAACTATTGTGCCCGATCCAAAATCACTGTGGAAAAATATCCCCTCAGACGACACTGCTCGTTTTCATAAACCAGACACACACCACGCATATTGTGAAAATAGCAGCATGTTGTTAATGGGTAGCAGTGTAAGGGGGCGCTCGCATGCTCATAAAGGCATTCATCGCGATGACGATTTTAAACTTTACTGCGACGACTCATCTGAATGGATTATTAGCTGTGTTGCTGATGGTGCAGGTTCGTGCAAATATTCGCGCCAAGGCGCATTTGTTGCCGTAAACAATGCAACCGATTCACTTAAAGAATCTTTAAATGGACATTACGGCACCGCACTTGAAAAAGCGTATAACGACTTCTCTAATGATAGTAACGAAGAAAACCAAAAATCATTACTCGAAGCCTACCAGCATACTATCGTAAAAGCCGTTTTTAGTGCCGCTAAAGCAATAAACAATAGTGTTGATGCAAACCAAGGCGACAGTATAAAAGACTTCTCTACAACATTAATACTTGCCGCGCATAAAAAAGTGGCAGGTGGCTACCTCGTTATCTCTTTTTGGATTGGGGATGGTGGTATTGCCATATACGATAAAAATAAAAAAGTAGTATTAATGGGCGAACCAGACAGTGGTGAATTTGCTGGGCAAACGCGATTTTTAGATAACAAAATATTTGACGATGGCAGTGTTTACAGGCGCGTTAGAATCGAAAAGGTTGAATCTATGAGTGCGCTTATTCTTGCCACCGATGGGATCACCGATGCATGGTTTGAAACAGAAAAACAACTAGATTCACTAACTCATTGGGACCGACTATGGAATGAGTTAGAGCCTCATGTTACAAACAAAAACCGTAAAGATGGCTTACAAGGTTTAACCCAGTGGATGGATTTTTGGTCAAAGGGTAACCATGACGATCGTACAATTTCTGTTTGCCTCGTTAAGGAGTGATTTATGGCAGTTATTAAAATAAACGCACTTGATGGTTCTGTTGTAGAATTTGTTGATGAGATCATTGGCTCAGGTGCAATGAAAGATGTGTACTTTAGCCCTTGCAAATCCTACGTGGTCGCTTTTTACAGAGACGAGCTAGATCATGCAAGCATAGAACGATTAGAAATGATCACGGGTCGGTATCGCGAAAGTATTTTTCAGCATGAAACCGGTGATTACTGGAAAAGCTTTTTTTGTTGGCCTGAAAAAATTGTTGAACACGACGGTCGAATAGGCGTTGTTGTACCCTCGTATCAGGCGCATTTTTTCTTTGATTATGGCTCAGTTAATAATGACTTTTTAAATATCAAAGGCAAAGAAAAACAAGGTAAATGGTTTGCATCGGCAAATAACCAAAACCGTTTTCTTGATAACCGAGAAAAAGGGGATTGGTCTAAATACCTAAAAATATCCCTTACTATTGCCAGAGCCGTACGCAGATTACATGCAGCAGGGCTTGCTCACTCTGATTTAAGTTATAAAAATGTGCTTGTGTCGCCTGTAGAGGGACTTGCGACCATCATTGATGTTGATGGTTTGGTTGTACCAGGAAAGTACCCGCCAGACGTAGTAGGCACACCTGATTTTATTGCACCTGAGGTGGTAGCCACAGCGCACCTATCTAAAACAGACCCAGCGAGGTGTTTACCAAATATATCAACAGATAGACACGCGTTAGCTGTTTTAATTTATAACTACTTATTACTACGCCACCCTTTGCGAGGCGACAAAGTAAGAGACTTAGACCCGCAAAAAGACGAAACCTTATCCATGGGCGAAAAAGCTTTATTTGTAGAGCACCCTACAAACGCCGACAACCGAATAAAACTAGAAAGAGTAAAACCAACCGAGCTACCTTGGAAAGACACCAACAAACTACCTTACTCAATTACCGGTCCATACATAAGTAAGTTATTTGAAAGAGCTTTTATTGACGGGCTTCATTCGCCACAGAGCCGACCAACTGCTGATGAATGGGAAAGCGCATTAATTAAATCGATTGATTTGATTCAGCCATGCGTTAACGCAGAGTGCAAACAAGGCTGGTATATTTTTGATAATACACTCTCGCCAACATGCCCTTTTTGCGGTACCAAGTACAACGGGTTACTTCCTGTAATTAACTTTTATTCTGAAAGAGAAAAAGGGCGCTTTGTTTCTGATGACCACAGGTTAATGGTTTACACAAACCAATCATTATACAGATGGCACACCAATCGTTTTGTAACACCAAACGAAAGGCTGCAAGCACATGATAAAAAGCGACAAGGCTATTTTGTTTTTCATAATCACGCTTGGTATTTGGTAAACGAAAATATGCCTCACCTAATAAATGCAACCACAAAAGAAAGTTACCCAGTAGGAAGTCAGATTCAAATTACAGATGGGATTAATTTACTCATTGGTAATGAAAGAGGTGACCGATTATTAAATATTCAAATGGTTGATAGTGACTGTTGATTAAATCTTTACATGTATATTTTTAGTTGGGTATACAGTAACTAAAACACTAATTTTCTATAGGAAGGAAAATGATAAATAAAAAAGTTTTGTTTGCAGCAGGCGCCGGTGTAGGCGGTTTAGCGAGTGCAATTTTGGCGCATATTACAGGTATTCTTGAATCAGCCTTTAGTAGTTGGGTTTTTACAGGAGCGCTTGATGCTGCATTAATTGGTGCATCCCTTGTTTATGTTCAAAATTACTACCAAAGCAATTCATGGGATAACACCAATAAAATATTTAATGGTGCATCTAAAGGGCTTGGTATAGGTGCTGCTGGTGGCTTATTAGCATTTTTATCAATGAATATGTTATCTGATGAGATGGGGCGACTTATTGGTTGGAGTATTAGTGGAGCCGCAGCAGGTTATGTTGCCTCATTAAGAATACCTAATTTAAAAGCACAAGTAGCGTTAATTGCCGGTGCAGTAGGTGGTGCAATTGGGCTTGTTGTAATGAACTTAGGTTTAAGCTACACCATGGGCGTTATTGTAACCGGCGCTGTAATTGGGCTTATGGTTGCAACATCAGAAGAGGTATTTAGAAAAGCATCAATTAACGTCACATTAAAGCCCGTTGGTACTGGCGTTTCATTAGCAAAAGCACACAGCTTTAATTTAACACTTGGTGCAGATCCTATTTTAATTGGTTTTACAGACGACATGGACATTAAGCTTACAAGCAGCGGGATTGCGATGCAAAAGCAAATAGGCAGTATTTCTATTGAAGGCAACGACGTGTTTTTTAACTCAGACATTGATAACAGTAAAGTTAAAATAGCAAAAGACAGAGGCTTTAGCATTGAAAACTGTGAAGTAAGCTTGCAAGGTATTAGCTAACGTTTATTTTTGATATACAACATAATTTAACTATTTAACTATTTAATTATGTTGTATATTATCAAGTTTTATATCAATAACTAAAACTTGATAAACACTTTTATTTAATCTACCGAGTAGGCTAATAGCATAATCTAAAAAAAGAGGGGGTTGTATTTATTTCCCCGTTTCAATGTTTAATACTGCAATTATTCATTGTATTTAAAACTCAAATGTAAAACCAAACTCTCTTAATTTTTCGTACACGTTTATGTCAAAACGATAAAGCGTTGCGGCTCTGTGAGCTACGTTGGTTTGTTTTTCTTTGCAGTTTATTAATAAGTTCATTTTTTGAAACTTACGTCTAAAGTTAGGTTTATCGAGTGATTTATTTAAAATCGACTCGTAAATTCCTTGTAGCTCAAGCAGGGTGAATTTTTCAGGGAGTAAGCTAAAACCAATAGGCTCGTGTCTTACTTTGTAGCGTAAGTAGTCTAAGCCGCTTTTTAAAATATCAGCATGGTCAAACATTAAAGCCGGTACACTATTTACATCAAACCATTCACACTCTAAAGCATTGTCGCCGCTCACAAGGTTGGTTTCTTCAAAGCGAACGAGCGAATAATAAACAATGGTAATAATACGTCTGGCAGGGTAGCGGTCTACGTTACCAAAAGCACCTAACTGATCTAAGTACAGGTTTTCAACACCGGTCGTACTTTTAACAACACGCAGAGCTGCAAGGTCTAAGTTTTCATCTTTACGAACCCAATGACCAATTAAACCCCATTGGCTTGTTGCAAGGCCTCGATTATATTTAACCAGCAACACCTTTAACTTACCTTCATGAATAGCAAATACAATATTATCTACGGTTAGATTACTAATGCAGTCATCAGGAATCGATTCTTCGTCGATGTTGTTAGAAATGTTTGATGTTTTATAGTGCATAAATTACTCAGCCAAAGCTATACGAAGATATTGTTATAAAGACTATTAAGGGTATATAAAAGGTGGGTAAAGCGCAAATAAAAAGCTTTTATAATTCCTATTTAAAACAATCACATCTATTTAATTAATCACTTTATACACTGTACCTGTTTTTACGCGTTAACGCCGATATTCGACTTTGGCTTGGTATTGGTTTTTTATTGAACGAATAATACCTTTGTATGTTAGTAAATTTAACGCTTAATTAGCGCCATGTATTAAATAAATTACTGGCTGATTAAAAATGTAACATAAATGTTTACATCCGCTAAAAATGCATATAGTATTTTTGACTATATCGATTTGCATTGAAAATTGAGCACACATGAACAACACAAAACACACACTCACAATTAAAGAAAAAATAGGGTACGGCCTTGGTGATACAGCCAGTAATATTGTATTTCAAATGGTCGCTAACTTTATGTTGATATTTTATACCGATGTTTACGGTTTATCTGCAGCCGCTGCGGGTACCTTATTATTAGCGGTTCGTTTATTTGATGGTATTACCGACCCTATAATGGGCAGCATTGCCGATAGAACGCGCAGCCGTTGGGGGTCTTACCGCCCATATATATTATTTTTAGCCGTGCCTTACGGTGTGTTTGCTTGCTTAGCATTTATAACCCCCGATTTTGATTCTACGGGCAAGCTTATATATGCCTACTTTACTTACGGGCTATTAATGACGTGTTATACCGCTATTAATATACCTTATGGCGCACTTGGCGCAGTAATGACAAACGACCCTAAAGAGCGTGCATCGCTTCAGTCATATCGATTTGCAATGGCAATGGCTGCACTGCTTGTAATTGTATGGGCACTGCCTAAGCTGGTTGCTTTTTTTGGCGACGGCGACGATGTAGTAGGTTACCCACTAGCCATGGTGTTTTTAGGCGGACTTGCAGCGGCTTGTTTTTTACTGTGTTTTAAAATGACCAAAGAAACCAAACAAGTTAAACCCGCGCAAAGTAAAAAGAATGCCTTTCTTGAGTTTTTAAGCTTATTTAAAAACGATCAATGGGTTGTAATAGCCGTTATAAGCCTAGCAACATTAATATTAATTGGCGTTAGAGCCTCTGTAGCACCACATTATATTAAGTACTACGTAGGAGAAGCCTCACTTACTTCTAACTTTTTAACACTCTCAGCAATTGGCTCAGTACTAGGGGCTGTGTCTACCAACTTTTTAACCAAATTTATTGAAAAGAAAACACTATTTATAGTCGCTTTAGTTGTCGTAATTATTTCTCACAGCATGTTTTACGTACTTGAGAGCGACGCTATAGTCACCATTTTTATCGTCTACTTTATTGCTAACTTTGCCCACATGATAATTACCCCAATTATGTTTTCGATGGTGGCAGATACGGTTGACTACGGGGCATTAAAAATTGGTCGCAGATTAACCGCCGTTACGTTTTCGGGTCATTTATTGGCAATAAAACTAGGCTTTGCAATTGGCGGTGCTATTGCAGGGTGGATATTATCTGGCTATGCATACGTGCCTAATCAAGAGCAATCAGAACACACGTTATCAGGCATTTTACTCGCCTTTGCTGGTATTCCAGTAATTTGTACCGTGGCATGTTTAATTTTTATAACACGTTACAAACTTACCGAGCCTGAAGTAAAGCGCATTCAAACGCAGCTGGCTGATAACAAAACCATAAACTAATTTAGCAGTCCACTTTGCACCTTTTAAAAGTGCAAAGTGGGCAGGCAATACTAGGAGTGAAAATGCAAAATACAGCACAAGCAGCACCCCCATCTAATGGATTAAGTGACGCTGAACTTAAACAGTTAAAAGACTTACAACGAGCCAACTCGTTAATACAAAATCATAATGTATTAGTTGATCACATGTATACCGCCGATCCGTCTGCGCATGTGTTTAACGGCAAAGTGTATATTTATCCGTCGCACGACATTGAATCAAAAAATGAAATTAATGATAACGGCGACCACTTTGCAATGCGCGACTACCATGTGTTTTCGCTGGACGAAAACTCAGGCAAAGCCATAGATCATGGCGTAGCACTTTGTGTAGACGACGTAAAATGGGCAAGCAAGCAAATGTGGGCACCCGATGCAGCGCATAAACTTGGTCAGTATTACCTTTATTTTCCGGCGCGCGATCAGCAAGGTATTTTTAGAATTGGCGTTGCAAAAAGTGACAGTCCAACAGGTCCATTTAAAGCCGAAGACGATTATATTCAAGGAACATTTAGTATTGACCCTGCTGTATTTGAAGATGACGACTCAAGCCATTATTTGTATTTTGGTGGTTTGTGGGGTGGCCAATTACAAAATTGGCAAACGAGCGAATTTAACAAAGAAAACACGTATCCAAAAATTGGTGAAGCTGCAATCCCTGCGCGTGTTGCAAAATTATCTGAAGATATGATCAGCCTAAGCGAAGACGTAAAAGAGGTTATTGTACTTGATGAGAGCGGCTTACCAATAACAGTATGCGATAACAACCGCCGCTTTTTTGAAGGCCCTTGGGTACACAAACACAACAGTGTTTATTACTTTTCGTATTCAACAGGTGATACGCACAAAATTGTATACGCAACGGGCAATAACCCATACGGACCATTTACCTATCAGGGCGTTATTTTAAACCCAGTACTTGGTTGGACCACGCACCACTCAATTGTTAAGCACAATGATGGTTGGTTTTTATTTTATCACGACAGTACGTTGTCGGGCGGACAAACCCATTTACGCAGTATGAAAATGGCTAAGCTTGAGCACGACTCAAACGGAAAAATCCAAACAATAAGCCCATATGAACACGCTTAATATAAATAGTTACAAACAATGCAAATTATCTGCGTGAGCACTGCAACGCCTTTTATTTGCATTAAAAAGATATAGTCAATATGACCATTTATTTATTTTGTTAATGGTCTAAATAAGAGGAAGCTGAGGACATATGAAAAAATGAAAACATTTTAAAGTAAAAAATAGCACAAAGAATTAGCATAAACATGCTGTTATTTAAAGATTTATTAGTTAAGTAGCACATGTTTAAAACTGGTTGTGGTCTTTGTAAAACGTTTAAAACATACACACACAATAATTATTTATTGACCGTAAAATGAAACAAATAGTTTACAATTATGTTTCGAGTAATTCTTAAAGTCTTGCAGTACGTCAATAATAATTTAATAAGAAAAAGGCATCATGATGTTTAAGAAAAAGATAATTTCAACAGCCATACTCGCTGCAATGGGTACCGTTACGCTTCCTCACCAAAGCTACGCTGCAGAAACCGTTGCCGATGAAGATGTAGAAATAATACAAGTAACAGGCATTAGAGGTTCATTGCAGCGCTCTATGGATGTTAAACGCGATTCTTCTGGTATTGTCGATGCAATTTCGGCTGAGGATATGGGGAAATTTCCTGATACCAATCTTGCTGAATCACTACAACGTATTACCGGCGTATCAATAGATAGAGCGGGCGGTGAAGGTAGCCGCGTAACAGTCCGTGGATTTGGACCTGCTAATAACTTAATTACAATTAATGGTCGCCAACTTCCAAATACAACAGGTGACCGTACATTTGATTTTGCAAATGTCGCATCTGAAAGCGTATCGGGCGTGCAAGTTTATAAAACATCAGACGCAAGTGTTACTTCAGGTGGCATTGGTGCAACTATAAACTTAACAACCAACAGACCCTTAAATAGCCCAGGTATAAAAGCATCGTTTGGCGTTAAAGCTGTAGACGATCAATCTACCGACGAGGGTAGCATTACACCAGAGGTAAGCGGTTTATATTCGCAAACATTTGGGGATGACAAGTTTGGTATTTCGATTTCAGGTAGCTACCAAGACCGTGAAAGCGGTATGCAACAGTTTATTCAAGATCAAGGCTACAGAGCATCTGATTACACAAATACAGGATGGGGCGGCGTACCTGCAGGCGCTGAAGGCGGAACAAACAGACCTACATCAGGCATTTACTCAAACCCGCAACAACCACGTTATGTGTTTGAAGAGCGTCAACGTGAACGTGTAAATGGTCAGTTGGTATTTCAATATCAACCTGTTGAAAATATTACAGCAACCCTTGATTACACGGGCTTTAAAACAACCGTTGAAGAGCAGCACACTGATGCTTCAGTATGGTTTAACTACGCTGGCGACAGAAGTGAATCTGTTTGGGCGGGCGAGCCTAACGCGTATCCACTTATTTACTCAGAAATTTATGACATTCAAAGTGATGCCGACTACCGCGATACGTCGCTTACGGTAGGTTCTTGGGGTCGCGAAGAAAAAACAGATTCATTAGGCTTTAACCTAGAATGGGCGGTATCGGATCAGCTTAACCTAGAATTTGATCATCACAGTTCAAAAGCATCAATGAAAGCAACTGATCCACGCCACGGTACACGTAATAATATTCAGTTACCGTCGTACACTCGTTCGCGTACAGGGCTTGATTTAACCGGTGACTTACCAGGTATTGCTATTGGTAACATTGAAAATTTCACGCCAGAAACCATGCGTTTATCGGGTAGCTGGTTTGCAAACGACAAATACGATTCAGAAATCGATCAAACACAAATCTCAGGTAAGTACTTCTTTGACGACAGTTTAAGTATTGATTTTGGCGTTGCGGTTAATAAAGTAAATAACCATTATCGTCATACGCAAGTACAGCGCCCAGATTGGGGTGGAGTTGGTGTTGAGGGCGACTTTGCTGATATCGATTGGCGCCAAGATACTATTTTAGATAAGTTTCAAGCTAAAGCGGGTAATTTTGAAGGCACTGCAACACAAGGCGAATATGATTTATTTAATACAATCTTTTTTGCCGACTTTGACGCGATTGTAAATGCAGCAGAGTACGCAGATCCGATTGCCAACGTAGATAACCTTTACGGTGATTGTAAAGCAGCCGACGGCGCAGCGGCAGGACCAAACGGGGAAGGACAATTTTGTGCCTCAACCGATTGGGATGCAGCAACAAACCGCTTTACTGAAGAAAAAACGCAGTCTGCTTTTGCACAAGTAAATTACAAAGGCGAATTGAGCGGCATGTTCTTCGATCTACAAGTTGGCTTACGCTACGAAAAAACAGACGTATATTCTAAAGCAACCGCACCCGGCTACAGCCGCGTAGAATGGAACGAAGATACAGCCACATCAGTAACGGGTGTTACCGGTATTGAAACGCTAAGCCAGTCGGCAGATTACAGCCAGTTCCTGCCAAATATTAATTTTAATATTGAAGTTGTTGAAGATGTAATGATTCGCGCAGCAGCAAGCAAAACTATTTCAAGAGCGGGTTATGGTCAGCTGCAAGGCGGCACAACTATTAATACCGGCGGTAGTTTAAGTGGTTATTCGGGTGGGTCTGGTAATCCAGGACTTAAACCGCTTGAATCAATTAACTACGACTTATCAAGTGAATGGTATTACGGCGAAGGAAGCTATATTTCGTTTGGTTACTTTAAAAAAGACGTAACAAACTGGATAACTACAGGCACTATCGACTCAAATATATTTAACTTAGCGGATCCATTAAATGGTGAAAAATTTAGAGCTGCATCAAGTGCTCTAGGTGGTAATGCATCTAACGAAGACATCAGAAATTACATATTTGAAAACTTTGCTGATGATCCAAATGTGCAACCTAAATTTGATGAAGATGGTGAGTTAGACGGCGGCACAATTGTTGGTGACCCAGACTCAGATGATCCAATTAACTTTAGAATAAACGTGCCTGTAAATGGCGACCAAGAATACACCATTGATGGCTTTGAATTTAATATTCAGCACTTATTTGGTGAGTCAGGCTTTGGCGGTATTTTCAACTACACCATGGTTGACTCGGGTCTTGAATACGACAACGATTCGCTAGAGGATACAGAAGCACTCGTAGGGTTAAGTGATACTGCAAACGTGGTGTTCTTTTACGATAAAGAAGGCTTACAAGCACGTATTGCGTATAACTGGCGCGACTCGTTTTTAAATGAACGTCGTGTAAATGGCGATTTAACCGCACCAATTTACACCGATGAGTATTACCAAATAGACTTTAACGTAAGTTACGAAGTACCAGCAGTAGAGGGACTTACTGTATTTATTGAAGGTATAAACATTACCGACGAGTACGTAACATCGTACGGGCGTAAGCAACAGTTGATTTATAACATCACTCAAACAGGCTCTCGTTACGGTTTAGGTGTTCGTTATAATTTTTAATAAATTACCCTTGTAGCAACCTTATAAAAGCCGCATTTTGCGGCTTTTTTATTTGCCTAAATTAACCTAGTAATAATAATATCCAGCTGTTATAGTCAATGTGAATTTAACTTATTAGTTACATTTAATGTGTAGCAATAGGTAAAGGCACACAACAACAATTGGAGCACACAATCCATGGCCAATCATGCATTATTAAATAATGTTGAACATCAGCATTTAAAAATAAACCCTGCACGCAGCACACACCTAGGTGACGGGGTTTGGTACAGCGAAACATTTGTGAGTGAATTTAGAGTCGCTCAAGCACATTACCCAATATTTTTTACCAAAGACGATACAACAAATACATTTTCGCCGGTGTGTTTATACGGCATAAACAAAGACGAAAACTTATTTTTAGTAAACCAACAATGGCAAGCACACTACATTCCGCTCAGCATGCAGCGACTGCCTTTTGCTATTGCGACTCAAAATACAATGCAAAACGGTGTAGCAACGCAAGAGCGCATGCTTAGTATTGATTTAGACTCGCCAAAAGTGTCAACAAAGCAGGGTATTAACTTATTTTTAGAACACGGCGGGAATAGTGATTACCTCGAAAATATAATAAACGTGCTCGACAGCCTTCATCACGGCCTACAACAAAACCAGCCCTTTATTAAAACCTTAATTAAACATGGTTTGCTTGAATCGGTATCGCTAGAGCTTGATTTAGTAAACGGGCTTAAACATAACTTACTTGGTTTTTATACCATAAACGAAGAGTCGCTTAACCAGCTAAGTAGCGATGCAATTACACAGCTGCATTCGCAAGGATATTTAGCGTGTATATACATGATCATTGCATCGCAAGTACATGTGCGTGATTTAGTGGCGCTTAAAAACGAGCAACTTATGCTACAAAAGCACGCTGTGTAAGTACTTAGCTATGGAAAATTTAGCAAATAATATCCAAACGCTGAGTGGCTTAACTCCCAGGACGTTACCCAAGGAGCTTTTAAACTCGCCTGTGCCTATTGTACTAAAAGGGTTTGTAAGCGATTGGCCCTTAGTTATTGCTGCTAAAAAGTCAGACAGTGCAGCGATTGATTATTTAACGCCGTTTTACGAAGGTTTTTTAGTTAATACTTGCACAATACCCGCCAGTCAAAGCGGGGTTGTAGGGTATAACCCCGATATGAGCGGTTTTAATTTTACTAATCAGCAAGCTGCATTTATTAATGCGCTTGAGCAAATAACGCAAAGTGCAAATAGCCCACAAGCCGACACTTTATACATTGGCTCTACCAGCATTGCACAGTGCTTACCTGCTTTGGTTAAACACTGCCATGTTAACGCATTAAGCGAAGGCTGTTTATTTAATGTATGGGCAGGCGGAAAAGTTACCGTACCAGCACATTACGACGTAGCGCAAAATTTAGCATGTTGTGTTGCAGGTAAAAGGCGTTTTACTTTATTTTCCCCCGATCAAATAGATAATTTATACATAGGCCCGCTTGATAAGGCACCCGGTGGTCAGCCAATAAGCTTAACCACCACAACTGCGCCCAACTTCACGCAATACCCTAAGTTTGAGCAGGCAATAAAAGCGGCAATTACCGTTGATCTTGAAGCCGGCGATGCCCTTATATTACCCAGCATGTGGTGGCACCAAGTAGAGGGGCTTGGCAGTTTAAATATACTGTTTAATTATTGGTTTAAAAATACGCCTGCGGTGTATGGGCAGCCTACTAATGCGTTGCACCTTGCTATTTTAAACATACGTAATTTACCAAAACATGAGCGAGCAGCATGGCAACGCTTGTTTAATTACTATGTATTTGCTGATAACGAATTTACCCACATACCAGAGCCCGCACAGGCTATTTTAACAAAGCCAATGGATGAGCTAACAGCGCGTAAATTAAGAGCCGAATTACAAAATAAATTAAGACGCTAAGCGTACTTGTAAGGTTTGAATTATGAATCAAAATGCAATTAAAAAAATAGTAATAGCAGGTGGCGGCACCGCTGGTTGGATGTGCAGCGCTGCAATGGCAAAGCTGCTAGGTAAAAATATTGAAATATGCTTGGTTGAATCCGATTTAATACCTACCGTAGGGGTCGGGGAGTCAACTATTCCTACGCTGCATATATTTCATGATTTACTAAAAATTAGTGAATCAGAATTTATGGCAGCCACTAACGCCACGTTTAAATTAGGCATATCGTTTGAGGGCTGGAAACAAAACCAGCAAAGCTACTTTCACTCATTTGGTTATGTGGGGCAAGGTTGTTGGGCTGCAGGTTTTCAGCACTTTTGGCTAAAAGGTATGCAACAAGGTGTAGCAGCCGATATTGGTGATTATTGCACAGAGCACGTAGCAAGTCGCTTGGGTAAATTTGCCGTAGTGCCGAATCAAGACCGTAACCATGCTTATCAGTTAGATGCCGGTTTGTACGCTAAGTTTTTACGAAATTTTGCAGAGCAAAACGGCGCTAAACGTATAGAAGGCATGATAAGCAAAGTTAACTTAGAGCCCAATAATGGCTTTATAAAATCGCTTACTTTAGGTGACGGGCAAATTATTGAGGGCGATTTATTTATAGATTGCACCGGCTTTAAAGGTTTATTAATAGAGCAAGCGCTACACACCGGATACGAAGATTGGAGCCATTGGCTCCCGTGCGACAGCGCAGTAGCAGTACAAACCGAATTAGTAAGCCCAATAGTGCCATATACGCGTGCAATGGCACATAAATGTGGTTGGCAGTGGCAAATACCGCTGCAAAGCCGCCGTGGTAATGGCTTAGTGTTTTGTAGTAAATACATGAGCGATGATGAGGCCAAAACAGCGCTCCTTAATAACGTAGAAGGCAAACCTATTAATGAGCCGCGCGTTATTAAATACCGCACCGGTACACGGCGTAAACATTGGAACAAAAACTGTGTTGCTATTGGCTTGGCAAGTGGTTTTATTGAGCCGCTTGAATCAACCAGTATTCATTTAATTCAGCAAAGCATTATTAGATTAATGCAAAACATGCCAACCAAAGCAATTGAGTCGTGCTATCAAGATGACTTTAATAACAAAATGCGCTTTGAGGCGGAAAATATCCGCGACTTTATTGTACTGCATTACCACGTAACGCAGCGCACCGACAGCGACTTTTGGCGTTACTGTAAAAATATGCCAATACCAGAGTCGCTCGCTAAACGCCTTGAGCTATTTAAACAAAGCGGGCATGTTTATAAAGCAGAGCAAGAGCTATTTGGCGAAGCATCGTGGTTACAAGTGATGTTAGGGCAAGGGCTAGTGCCGCAAAATTATCACCCCATTGTAGATAGCATGAGCGATGATGAGCTTAAACGATTTTTAGAATCAATAAAAAATCATGTGGCTAAAAAAGCAAATAGCTTACCGAGTCACATTGATTTTATTAATCATTATTGCAAGGCTAAGTAAGTATTATGCTAACACTTGGCAATAACTTACAGCCAGAGTATGAGTTTATAGGGCAAGAGCAAACGCCAATTATTATAATTGACGACTACCTTAGTGAGCCGCAAAAACTTATAAAATTAGCGCAAAGTGCTGCTCAAAGTAATGGAGAGTTTAAACCCGACGAACTCACTCAATACCCAGGTTTACGTATGCCGCTGCCAAAGCAATGTGTGGTTGATTACTTAAAGCCTCTTATACAGGGGTTTTATAACGTATTTAATATTGGGCAAACACTTACCCCATACCCAAAAGATAATACCTTATCGTTAATTACTAAAACGGAGCAGCAGCTATCACCAATACAAACCTTGCCACACTTTGATACCAACGATCCTAACCTAATTGCCATTATTCATTACCTTGGAGAGGGGCCGCATGGCGGAACGGGGTTTTTTAGGCATAAAAAAACAGGGTTTGAAACAATAAGCACAAAGCGCAAAAACACGTATTTAACGCATGCTCAACACATTCTTGAGTGCAGTAACACAAAACCTAGTTACTGCACCCCACAGCACAGTGAGTTTGAATGCTACAAGCACATACCCTACAAGCCAAATAGGCTTATTGTGTTTCCTGGGTATTTGCTGCACACCAGTTTACTTAATACAGCCACCGATATTTCACCGTGTCCACAAACAGGGCGGTTAACGGCCAATATGTTTGTTCATTTTAAATAGGAATACTATGTCTTTTTCTTTACCTAGATTCGCATATAAGGGTTGGCTATTAAGCTTTGTTGTATTGGCGCTGAGTATGGCAACAGTGCAAAAAAGTCATGCTACAGGGTTTGATACCCTCCCTAAAAAGCAATTTAATGTGCTGCTATTTACAAAAACCGCAGGGTGGCACCATAAGTCGCAAACCGAAGGCGTTAAAGCGCTAGAAGGCTTAGCCGATAAGCACTTTTTTAATTTAATTTGGCACGAAGAAAGCCATTATTTTAACGACGATTACTTAAAAAATGTTGATGTAGTGGTATTTTTATCAACCACAGGCGATATTTTAAACCCAAAAGAGCAAGCCGCGCTTGAACGATTTGTAAAAGCAGGTAAAGGCTTTGTGGGTATTCATAGCGCATCAGACACCGAATACGATTGGCTGTGGTATCAAAAGCTGGTGGGGCGCACCTTTAACATTCATCCTGTTATTCAAACCGGTGTATTAAGCAAAGTGCCTAATACTAACTTTATTGGCTTAAGCCATATGCCGCAGGAAATGCTTTGGACTGACGAGTGGTACGAGTTTGGGCCAGAGCTCACTAAGTTAAACTACTTACTCACGGTTGATGAGCAAACTTACAACCCAACTGCCGATTGGGGTAATAACAAAACAGGCTCAGGCATGGGATCGTTTCATCCTATTTCGTGGTATCACAATTACGATGGCGGCCGCTCATTTTATACCGCTCTTGGGCATACTAATGCGGTGTATAGCAGTGAGTTTTTAACCGAACATATTTATGGCGGTATTTATTGGGCTGCAACAGGTAAAGGGTTAAAAAGCAGTAATTAATGAATAACTCATAAATGTACTTTTTAGTTTTATTTACATCGTTCAAGGCCGCTTTTTTAAGCGGCCTTTTGCATTTTAGGCACTGTTTAAACACCTCACTCATTTCACTTAGTTTATAAAATAAACAAATAATTTTGAGAATTGCTTGATCAAATGGTCAAAAAGACTATATTAAATTTGCACGCTGATATAATTCAAATAAAGAGGATAAACATGAAAGTATTTTTTAAAATAACAACTTTATTGTTAACACTAATAAGCTATCAATCACTTGCTGCATTTAATAATAACCCATCGAGTGTAGGCGCCGACAGTTCAGGGACATACCGTAACCTCGCACAAGAAATGGGTAAAACAAATATACAGCAAAAGGTGAATAGTACTTTTGACAATATGTTTGGCTATAACAACACTCAACAACTTTACTACCCGTACACCGAAAACGGTGTTTATAAAGCACACTACATAAAAGCAATTAACCCAGACGAAGGCGACGATATAAGAACAGAAGGGCAATCGTGGGGAATGACCGCCGCTGTTATGCTCTACAAGCAAGAAGAATTTGATAACCTATGGCGCTTTGCTAAAGCGTATCAAAAAAATCCAGACAATCACCCTGATGTAAAAAAACAAGGCGTTTACGCGTGGAAACTAAAGCTTAATCAAAACGGCTTTGTTTATAAAGTAGATGAGGGCCCCGCTCCGGATGGCGAAGAGTACTTTGCGTTCGCACTACTTAATGCGTCAGCCCGTTGGGGTAATTCGGGCGAATTTGATTATTATGCTGATGCCATTACCATGTTAAACACAATTAAAAACAAGCTGATGCAAAACCAAATAATCCGTTTTTCACCTTACATTGATAACCTAACAGACCCTTCTTATCATATACCTGCGTTTTACGACTACTTTGCAAATAACGTGACTAATCAAGCCGACAAAAATTACTGGCGACAAGTGGCTACAAAAAGTAGAACCTTACTTAAAAACCATTTTACAAAAGTGAATGATAATCCGCATTGGAACTTACCTACATTTTTATCGCGCTTAGATGGCAGCCCTGTTATTGGCTACATTTTTAACGGCCAAGCAAACCCAGGTCAATGGTATGAGTTTGATGCATGGCGCGTAATTATGAATGTTGGCTTAGACGCGCATTTAATGGGTGCTCAAGCATGGCATAAAAGTGCAGTAAATAAAGCATTAGGCTTTTTAAGTTATGCAAAAACAAACAACAGTAAAAACTGTTACGAGCAAGTGTATTCGTACGGTGGAGCGCAAAACAAAGGCTGCGCAGGTGAAGGTCAAAAAGCCGCGAATGCAGTAGCGTTACTTGCTTCAACAAACGCTGGGCAAGCAAATGAGTTTTTTAATGACTTCTGGTCTTTATCACAACCAACAGGTAACTACCGCTACTACAATGGTTCGTTATATATGTTAGCTATGCTGCATGTATCGGGCAATTTTAAGTTTTATAACAACACGTTTAATTAAAATAACGGTGCCTAAGTAGCAAAAATCTAAGTAGCAAAAGCTTAGGCAGCAAAAACTTAAATAATAAAAAACCGGTGTAACCAAGTTACACCGGTTTTTGTGCTTAACGAGTGAGCTTAACTTTCCCTTTAATAAGTACTTAATTAGTTAGCCAAACCCGCTACTTTTACATCAAGCGTAAACAAGCCCTTTGCGGTGGTTATTAATAATGTTTTGCGATTTTTACCACCAAAGGCAAGGTTGGTTACATTAGGGCCCAGTTCAATTTTATCGATAAGTGAGCCGCGTGGCGTATAAATATTAATAACGCCTTTTTTGTGGCTGCTTACGTAAATATTGCCAGCTGAATCTACTTTTATACCATCGGGCGAGGTTACCTTAATAAAGTCTTCGCGCGGTGAAATATCACCGTTTTCATCAATAGTGTATTTGCTTACGCGGTTGCTAAAGTCGCCAACATAAAGGGTACGTTGATCGGGCGAGAGCGCAACACCATTGGGCTTTTCAAGAGTAGCGTCAATTAAACTAAGTACGCCTGTATTGCTTAAATTATACACACCAGTATAAGGCATTTGTTGAGTGCGTTCGCCTATTTGCCAGTTAGGATCGGTAAAAAATATATCGCCATTTTTATGCATAGTCATATCGTTTGGCGAGCTAAAGCTTAGCCCATCAAACTCGCTAACTATTACGGTATTAGTTTTACTTTTTATATTAATTTTAGAAAGCGACTGCGTACTATGGTTAAGCGTATAGAGGTTCTGCCCTTTGGCATACAAGCCGTTTGTACCACTGTGTTTTAAATAAGTGGTGAGGGTATTGGGCAGCACTAATTTATAAATGGTCGAATCAGGGCCAAGTGCTTGCGAGCTAGCAAAGTTCATTTCTGAAAAATAAAACGCATTGTCTTGGCTTGACCACGTAGGCCCTTCTAAAAACAAAAGCTCGTCACTAACAAGTGTGGGCTTAACGCCTTTTATTAATGGTGAGTGCTCATTGCTTTGGCTGTTTACAGCGTTTAACAAAGGTGTATTTTCAAGTTGTTGTGCCAGCGCTGCTTTATTAAAGCAGAGCATTAATACAACTAAGCTTAGCGTTTTTTTGTGTGTTTTTAGCATGGACGTTTACTCAGGTTTGTTTAATTTATAATTAATGGTCATTTTGACTATATCATTTATTTTTTTCGTTGTATGATATTTATCGAAAATAATAACGATTCAACGGAGCACACACATGCATAAAAAACACACACTCAGCCTGCTTTTACTTGCAGGATCATTAAGCGTAAACGCTGCACAAGACCAAGGTCTTAAAAACACCTTTGCAGACTCATTCAAAATGGGGGTTGCTGTAAATCAAGATATAGTGACAGGCAAAAACGCAGCCGCGCAGTCAATTATTGCTAAGCAATTTAATACAGTCACCCTAGAAAACGCCATGAAAGCTGAAGTAATTTATCCGCAAAAAGGTAAGGTCGATTTTAGTGGTGCAGATGCGTTTATAGATTTTGCCAAGCAAAATAACATGTTTACCGTAGCCCACACCTTAGTGTGGCATAACCAAACGCCTGACTGGTTTTTTACAAATAGCAAAAATGAGCCAAATACCCCAGCAGAGCAGTTAGAGCAAATGCGCAAACACATAGAGCTGGTAGCAGGGCGCTATAAAAACAAAGTAGATGCATGGGACGTAGTTAACGAAGTAATTGCTGATGACGGCTCTTATCGCCCAACTGTGTGGGTTAACCGCGTAGGTGATGGCGATACAATGGTAAAAGCCGCGTTTAAATACGCCCAGCAGTATTCACCTAATACCGAGCTTTACTACAACGACTTTAATGCATGGCGACCAGAAAAAAGAGACGGCATTATACGTATGATCAAAATGTTGCAAAAAGAAGGTATTCGAATCGATGGCATTGGCATACAAGCGCACTGGGGGCTTAATTTTCCTAAAATGCAATATATTGAACAAGCCATCGATGCATACGCCGCGCTGGGTATAAAAGTGATGATCACCGAGCTTGATATAGACGTGCTGCCTTTAACAAAAGAAGGGCAGATTACCGGCACCGATATGATGAAACCACAGTTTCAGTTAGAAGAGTTTGAAACCTACCTCGACCCATACAAAAATGGCTTACCTAGCGACGTAGAGGCGCAATTAAACGCCCGTTATAAAGCCTTGTTTGAACTGTTTTACGCAAAACGCGACAAGATAGACCGCGTAACCTTTTGGGGATTACACGATGGTATGTCGTGGAAAAACGACTACCCAATCCCAAACAGAACAAACTACCCGTTGTTATGGGATCGTAATTTAAACCCTAAGCCGATTATTAAAACAATTGCTGATGTAGTTCAGTAAGCAATTTAATGTGTAAAATGTAAAGCCGAGTGTTTTTAAATACTCGGCTTTTTGTGTTTGAAGTTGTTACAAAGAAAAATAATGAGCAACCGCTTCACTAGCTTAGCTAGTTAGTGATTTTAAATATCCTGATTTTACGCAAGTGTTATACGTTCAGATACCACTATGCCTTTTATAAAAGTATTCACCTTACGATTTAACCACCTAGGCAAATATAAAAGTAGAACAAATTTTAATCTTGATACTTATTGTTAATTAGACTATAACAGTGTTGGTTTTAGGTTAATTTAATGATGATATATTCACACACACGATATAGAACAGTAAAAATTTAATTTAAACCTTAACTATAACTAATTGATTATTAGCTTCTCTTTGTGGTTTTTTACAAGGTGAATATTAATAATTAAAGAGATATTACAATAATAAATATAGATGACAGTCTATTTTTACTAGTAAGTTGTAGTCATATTGAATAATAGATAGTTTGAAAGTGTTGTAAAAAACACTTTGAGCATATTTATTCACTTAAATGACGTTTATTGCATCTAGTTAAAAAACGACTCATTTATTGCTTTAGTCTAAGGAATAAAAAATGAAAAGATCGATTTTTCGTAACACCGGATTAGTGACCTTAGTGTCGCTATTAGTGGCGTGCGGGGGTAATAAAAGTGATACGCAGATACCTGAAGTACAAATACCGGAAGTGGTAGCACCTGATACTCCAGAGCCTGAAGCCCCAATTGCGGCTGAAATAGTTAATGGTGGATTAGAGGAAGACACTGCAGGTCAAACAACGCCCGTCGGAAATTGGGTATTTAGGCCAACACAAGAATCAAGCGCAACTTCTACTATAGAAGTAATAGAATCCGAAGAAGGCGTTAATACTTACAAAGGCACAAAAGCAGTTGAGGTGAGCGTTAATACATTGGGTGACAACCCGTGGGGTATTGAAATAGCTTATGAAGACCTTCCTATTACCGGAGGTAAAAATTATGAGTTTAGTGTTTGGGCCAAAGGTGAAGAGGGAACCAGTGCTGATTTTTGGATTCAAACGCCTGCGCCAGATTACGGTCAACTTAGCCTAGTAAAAGAAACACTCACAGGCGAGTGGCAAAAAATAACATTAACAGCCGCAACAGCCGAAGCTGACTCTTTAATTAGGCTGGCAATTCACTTTTCAAAAGAAGAGAACATTAATAAGTCTATATACCTAGACGAATTTTCAGGCTTTATTTTAGACGATGTCCCAGCACAAGAAATACCTGATGTTCAATATAGCGAAGTAACAGCACAAAGTTTAAAAGCATTGGCACCTAATTTTAATATTGGCGTGGCTGTGCCAGCGGGTGGTTTTGGTAACAGTATAATAGATAGACCAGAGATTAAAACGATTATTGAACAACACTTTAATCAGCTCTCGGCTGAAAATATTATGAAGCCTACCTATTTACAACCAACCCAAGGCGAATTTTTTTACGATGATTCTGATGAGCTAGTTAACTACGCCAAAGACAACTCACTCACTGTGCATGGCCATGTTTTTGTGTGGCACTCGCAAATTGCGCCTTGGATGCAAAGTTTTCAAGGTGATAAAGCCGCGTGGATAACCATGATGGAAAACCACATCACTCAAGTTGCCACTCACTTTGAAGAAGAAGGCGATAACGATACCGTAGTTAGCTGGGATGTAGTTAACGAAGCGTTTATGGAAAATGGTAAATACCGTGGTGAAAAAACCACTGACGACAGCGCCGACGAATCTGTATGGTTTGAAAATATAGGATCCGAATTTTTACCCTTAGCCTATAAAGCAGCAAGAGCGGCCGATCCTGATGCCGACTTATACTACAATGATTACAACCTGATTTGGAATGCTGATAAATTAGATGCCGTTATATCTATGGTTAACGATTTTCAAAACAATGGCGTGCCTATTGATGGTATAGGGTTTCAATCTCATATTTCACTTAACAGCCCTGACATTTCAACCATTCAGGCACATCTTCAAAAAGTGGTCGATATTCGCCCTAAAATTAAAGTAAAAATTACCGAGCTAGATGTTCGTATGAACAACGAAGGCGGCATTCCTCTAACTTACCTAACCAGTGAAAGAGCAGATGAACAAAAGCAGTATTACTATGATATTGTTAAAACATACCTAGAAACTGTACCTGAAGATCAACGCGGTGGCATAACTATTTGGGGCGTAATTGACGAGGATAGCTGGTTACAAAACTGGCCAGAGCCGACAACAGAATGGCCACTGTTATTTTTTAATGACTTTACTGCAAAACCTGCCTTACAAGGATTTGCTAATGCATTAAAAGAGTTAATTGAAGTTGTACAACCAGCACCTTCATCAGAGCTGCTAACTAATGGCGACTTTGAAGCCGGACTTGATTCATGGCAAGCGCGTGGCAGTGCAAGCATAACCTTAGAGTCAACCCAAGCTCATAGCGGTAATTATAGCGCTTTAGTACAAGGGCGAACTGAAACGTGGAATGGGATACAAAAGGATGTAAAAGGCTTATTTACAGCAGATAAAACCTATAACGTATCTGCATGGGTTAAATTATCTGACGATACCAGTACCGTTTCGCCAGATTTAAAACTAACACTACAAATAGAACATGCTAGCACTGAATACCTTGAGTTGACGCCTGTTACACCCGTTAACGCAGGTGACTGGGTACAGTTATCAGGTACTTACACACATTCAATTACAACGCAGGAAAGCACCGCTTTACTTTATGTTGAGTCAAGTGAACTCACCGCTGACTTTTATGTGGATGATGTATCGGTAACCTTGGTCGAATAATAAGCCTAACTAAAAGTAATTAACCCCAGATTAAATAGTCTGTATTTTTATACAGACTATTTTTTTGCGCGGGCTTTAATTGTTTGTGCATGATGCAGCAGGGTAGCTTGAGTATTCAAAATCGAGTATTTTTAATATGCTCCTCTATTTTGTGTTTTCGGAGTTTTTCACAAAAATAAAAAATGAGAAGTGCCTCATGAGTTTATTGCATCAGAAAAAGAACGCGGAGTTTAAAGTTAATAACTAGCAATACGTTATAGTGTTTGGTACTAATATAGGAAATAGACTAGGATAAGTTGCTATCAATTAGTTATGAAATTGTCCTTTACTAATATTGTTATGTTCAAGGAGATTGCTTTTGGAACTTTGTGAAACATCAAAAGATTATGAACTACTTACCCAAAAGATATATAAATCTATATTGGAGTCAGAAGGTGTTGAAAACCTTGAAGTTAAGCATGATCAAAAAATCAAAGGTAAGTCAGGTGTAGAACATCAAATAGATGTTTTTTGGGAATATAAATATGCAGGCGTTAGTCATAAAGTACTTATAGAGTGTAAATATTATTCTAAACCAATATCACTAATCCATGCTCGAAACATGTTAGGACTACTTAATGATATCGCGAATAGTCAGGGATTAATTGTTACCACACAGGGATTTCAATCTGGAGTAGTTGATTTCTGTAATCACTATGAGATTAGTCTAAAAAGAATCAGACCCCCGGAAGGCTCAGATTGGGATGGATGCATTCAGATTGTGGATATAAGCGGTGAGATTTATCAAAAGCAATATTTAAATTTAAGTGCTGATTTTGATGCTCGAGATCCTGAAACAAAGAAATTTTTTGAAGCTAATGAAATGGAAGTATCTTTCAATATATATGATTCAACTATTGAAGATTGTGGTGAGGTATTATTTATTAGTGACTGGCTTGATAAAAATATTATCGATAATTTAATTGAGTGTAATGTTAAGAAAGAAGATGTAATTGAGCCTATTGAAGCTCGAGTTATTTTTCCATCTGGAGAAAAATTAAAACTTCGTAATGTGAAAGTTCTCTGGGAGTTAACTAAACAAGATTTATTTATTTCTGTTGATGCGAAAGATTTTGTACATGCTGTTTTGGAAGATTTTGGTTCGGGTAAAGTTGAATACACATTGAGCAAATAACAAAACTAAAATTTAACATAAGAAAATATAGTTGAAACTTCTTACTTTGTTTAACGCTTAGTCAGTTTTAGAATTTATATACAGATAGGAGTTTAAAGTTATATTCACAATAGATTTTTTTGACTTCATCATAACTAAAGAGTGTATAAGCAATAAACATAGAACAGCCTGATCATATATCAGGCTGTTTTATTTCCTCTAAAAGCGAAGCGTCTCTTAACCTCTTTGTGCATCATTCTCTTGGTCTATTTCACTTAAAAACTAAAAAAGCCATTCAAAACTACTTAGCTTGATACCTCACTACCACAAACTTAAGTGGCACATCGCAGTTGTTATAAATGCCGTGTACGTCATTAGGGGCTGCAAATAAAATATCTCCAGTGCGTGCTGGCTGGCTTTTGCCATTAAGCGTCCACGTGCCAGAGCCTTCAAGAATCATTAAGTATTCTTCATCAGGATGCTGGTGGGCGGGATGTATTTCGTTATTAGGTTTAATAACCGCAACGCCCGTAATAGCAACTTTGGTGAGTGGTGTATCGCCATAAAAGTAAGTATGAAAATCGCCGCCTTCGTAGTGAGTAATGTGCGCGTCTTTTTGACTCACAATAGCTGATGTAAGTTGTGTGGGTTTATCTGCTGCGTTTACAGGCAATGCTATGGTGGCTGCGGTTGTAAGTAATACGCCGGTTACACAATGTTTAACTGTTAAATGATTCATGGTTGTTATCCTTATTATTTAGCGCTTAGGTTAATTAAATAAACCCAGTCGTTATTAGGTGTGTTGGGTGGTGTTGCCAGTTGTGTACTCGTTGCGGTATTTACACAAAAGCGTTTGCCGTTTATGTAGTTGTTAGTTCGTGGGTTAAACCAGTCGAGTGTATAGCAGGCATTTGGTAATGTGACCTGAGCTTGGCTTGCGTTACTAAAATAAAATAAGTAAAACGCTGAGTTATCACTTAACGCCCAGCCTGTTTTTGTAAGCTCTGGAGTGGGTGTAAGCTTTGTAAAAGGCACGTATTTTTGAAAAAACGCAACAGCGTTGGTCATCGCTAAATAGTAATCTTTGTATGGCGTTAAATTTTGCTCTGTTAAGTCGCCGCCACCGCCTAAATAAAACTCAATACCTGCGCCACCTGCCATAAATGTGGCCCACACGTTACTTTTACGCCACGTATCTACATTGTTTGCATACTCGTAAATATAGGCCTCGTCCATGGTGATCACCCACGGGTGAGGATTGTTTTGAGTAAGCTGGCGGTACTTTAAAACATCGCCGTAAGTGGTGTTAGTTTTAAGTTCACCTTGTAAGCTTGCCCCTGTGTAGGCGGGGTAGCCCAAAATATTGTCGTTTGGTTTATCGTAAATGTGGTAGTCGAGCGACGGGCCATTATGTACAACAATATGCTCAGGATAGTAGGTGAGTGATTGAAAGTAATCGGCAAATTGCTTTCTTTGTTTGGTGGTATTGGCTTTTTGTTGTTTATCGTCGCCGCTTGGATCTTGCCAGCCGTTTTCTTCGCCTATATTCCACGTGGTTGCTAAATGATAGCCAAAGCGGGCAAATAACTCGCGATAGTAAATTTTACGACTAACAGCAAAGTCGTTTTTAAGCTGGCTTTCGTTCCATTCAAACAGTGATTCGTTTTCGGTTTCGCTCATTACAAAGTGAGTCATTATGCCTTTTTGCTGCATGTGGCTAAATACAATATCCCACTGAACTAATTTAGATACATCGTAGCGTGTGGTTTGGGTTTTGCTAAGCCATGGCCAAACTTGGTCGCCATCGCCGTAGGCGTTCATGGTTAAAAAGTAATACGCGTTAATGTTAAGCGACGCTAAATAATTTATTAGCCCAATAATGCCTTTAGAAGATTGATGACTACTGTTATCAGTCTCTGTATTGATTGTTTGCCATGTAGGGTCGCTATTTTGCCAATGCTTTATGTGCGCTTGGTAGTTACGCTTTGTGGAAGTGGCATCAAACCCTGAAAAGCCAAGCAGCACTTCGGGGCTGTTAGCCCCTGCTTTTAAAAAGTACTCTTTTGAGCTATTAAACTGCAAATAAGGTTTATTAACGTATTCAAGCTTACCTTTGCTTTTAAAGTCTTTACTGCTGGATGATTTAGTGGCGGCGGTAACATTAAACTCGCCTGTTTGTTTATCAAAAAATCCGGCTGATTGCTCATTTGTAACAGTATTTAATGGCACGCTTGCGATATTACTGCCTTTAACAAATGAGAGTGTATAGCGCCATTTGCCAAGCTCGTTGGGCGAAAACAAAACCTGCCATTTGTTGCCTGCTGTTGCATGTGTTTGAGCAGTGTTTGCATCGGCTGCATAATACCCAGGTACTGCATATTGCCTGTTAGTGGGGCTGGTAAATGTAGCGTCTAAGCGGTAGTCGGTAAAGGGGTTAGGCGTGGCAAGCTCGCTGGTGTGCGGGCCTTCAAGGGTTAAGCTTAATTTATGCCAAATAGGCACGTGAGTGCTGGTTTGCTCCGCGCGAATTAGGGCGCTGAAAATTAATGAAGCGAAAAATGCGCTAATTAACAGCAGCAGTTTTATTGTTTGATTTTTCATGTATGTCCTTGCTGATTTTCTTGCTAGTTAAGCGTGTGATTAAGGAACTTTGTTCGTGTTATTTTTGTTCAGTCTATTTTAATAAAACGTTGTTGTCAAAAAGACTATATGGTGTTAAGTTTACCTTGCACACTAAAAAACACACAACAGGTACATCATGCATAAAAATAAACTAACGATTGCTATTTTATTAGGAATGTCGAGCCTTGCACTTGGCTGTAATGGCTCAGCAGAGCAAAGTAAACCGACACTAAAAGCACAAAAAGCGCCGGAGCAATTAACGCTTAAAGCGCAATTTAAAGATCATTTTAAAATTGGTACAGCAATTAGCCGCGACCAAGTGTTAGGGGCTTTGCCTGAAGATTTAAACGTGGCTAAAGCGCAATTTAATACCTTTACGCCAGAAAATTCTATGAAGTGGGAGCGTATACACCCAGAGCCTCAAACTTATGATTTTGAAGCCGCTGATGCGTTAGTTCAGTACGCACAAGAGAACAACCAAGAATTAGTTGGGCACACATTAGTGTGGCATTCGCAAACTCCCGACTGGGTTTTTGAAGACGAACAAGGCGAGCCGCTAACCCGCGATGCATTACTTAAGCGCATGCAAAACCACATTAATGCTGTTGCAGGGCGTTATCAAAACCGCATTTTTGCATGGGACGTGGTAAACGAAGCACTTAACGAAGACGGCACACTGCGCGAATCTAAATGGAGCACCATTATTGGTGACGACTTTATAGAATACGCGTTTAAATACGCTAAGCAGGCAGCGCCTAATGCCAAGCTGTATTACAACGACTACAACTTGTATAAGCCAGAAAAACGAGCCGGTGCAATTGCGCTTATTAAAAACTTACAAAGCAAAGGCATTGAAATAGATGGTATTGGTATGCAAGCGCATTACTCGCTTGATAACCCAGAGCTTTCGTTAATGGAAGACTCTATTGTGGCATACGCAGCCACAGGTATTGATGTGATGATCACTGAGCTTGATATTTCGGTTTTGCCATTCCCAGAAGGTGAAGAACAAGGGGCTGATATTTCGTTAGATATTGCCTTGCAAGAGCGCTTTAACCCATACCCAGATGGTTTACCGAGTGAAGTAAACACCCAGTTAGGCGAGCGCTATAAAGCCGTGTTTAACATACTTAAAAAGCATGACGATAAAGTAAGTCGCGTAACATTTTGGGGTATAAGCGATGCAGGCACTTGGCGTAACGATTGGCCAATGCAAGGGCGCACCGATTACCCATTATTAATTGACCGTGAGTTAAAACTTAAAAGCTTTGTAAGCGATTTATAATAGTAAAAAACATTTAATCTCCCGTAAAGGATCGCTTAAGAGCGATCCTTTTTTGGTTTTAAGCGCTTAAAATAGCTATTTTTGATAGGTTTATTATTAAGATTTCAAGTTAGTTAAGCAATAACTAATATGCGTTTGCAAAGGCACTTGTGGTGTTAAATAGCTAAATGGGAAGTGTGGGTTATTAGGGCTGTCGGGGCAAAATTGCGGCTCTAGGCAAATACCGTCATATGCATTAAACGCACCTTTTAAGTGCTGCCCTGTATACACCTGAATGGCAGGGTAGTTAGAAAGCACACTCAGCATTACTTTTTCATCAGCGCTTGTAAGCGTCGCGTGTTGCTTAATAGTTTGCAGGTTAAGCGTTTGCTCGGTTACAAAATTATGATCAAGTTTATCGGTTTTATTAAGCACCCGCGCATTTGTATAGTCAAAAGGCGTATTGGCTACAGGGGCTATTAAACCGGTAGGAATGGCATGTGTATCCACGGGCGTATAATGCGCTGCGGCTAATGTTAATACATGCCCTTGTGCGCTGTTAGTAATACCATTTAGATTAAAATACGGGTGTAATGTAGGCCCCGTAATGGTTTTTTTATTGCTGGTAATAGTAAATTTAATATCAAGATTACTTTGGTTTTTACTGTTAGTTGTAAAGCTGTACAGCACATTAAATGTGGTTTTACCGGGGTAGCCGTTATAACCATCGGGTAGGGTAATACTTAAACTTAACACGTTTTTTTGATGGTAATCGAGATGCCAAAACAAGTCGCTTAATGCTTTTTGACCGCCGTGGAGTTGGTTTACTCCTTCGTTTTTATTAAGCGCATAGGCTTTATTATCAATGTGTACTTGTGCGTTATTTAGCCTGTTTGCATAAGGACCGGCTACCGCGCCTAAGTAAAACGTATCGTTTAAATAGTCATTAATATTAGAATAGCCAAGTATAATATTTCGTTTTTTATTATCAACATGGGTAACCCAGCTGGTAAGCCGGGCACCGTAGTTAATAATAGAAATAGTATCGTTTGTTTCATTACTTAGTGTGTATTGAACAATTGAAGTTGTCATGTTGGTTACTCTTTTAATTGTTCGTTCTGGCTTTTTTAATTTCTTCTTTTACGATTGGATACAGATCGTAAGTTGGGTAAAACTCAGTGCTGTAAGCTTTCCAGCCATAGCGTTCTATTGATAAATTTACTTTTGGCAGTAGCGCTGCCGGAAAGCGCAGAGTAACTACTTGCCCTATACCCATCATTACTTTCCAAGATTCTACCGTTGCGCCCTCTGGTGGGAAGTGTTTGTAAAAGTTAGCGTTGTTTAGTATTTCTTTTATTTCAGAGAGGTTTTTTGATTGGTCGTGTTTTAAAAAAATCGTTAGCATTAGTTCATCATTTTGCTTGTCATTTGCCCATGCGTTAAAACTAGTACCTGCACTAAAAAGCATAATTAATAGTAAATATTTCATAGTTCACCTTTGTTAGTTAATTATAAAAATGCGCCGAGCTTTGGGAGGCTTAGCGCATTAATTGGATAAAATTGTATTATTGCGCGCATTACGCGTACTAAATGTATTAGGCGTTGGCTTTAATTAACGCCTGCGCGGTGCTAACTACGTTTTTGGTGGTAAAGCCAAAGTGCTCTAATAACACGTTACCTGGCGCCGACTCACCAAAAGTGCTCATACCAATTACTTTGCCTTGTAAGCCTACATATTTAAGCCAGTAATCTTGGTGTGATGTTTCAATTGCAATGCGGTTTGCAACCGAGTTTGGTAATACACTTTGCTTATAATCGTCTGATTGCAGGTCAAACAATGTGGTGCTTGGCATTGATACCACACGTACTGCAACGCTTTGTGCTGTAAGCTCTTTTGCGGCTTGCATTGCTAAATCAACTTCAGACCCCGTTGCTATTAAAATAAGCTCAGGCGCTTTATTGCTTTCGCTAAGAATATAGCCGCCTTTTTCTATGTCGCTAATTTGCTGAGCGCTGCGTGGCTGGTGGTTGAGCCCTTGGCGACTAAAAATAAGCGCCGTAGGTTGCTGCTGATTTTGTATAGCGTTTTTCCACGAAACGGCGGTTTCTACTGCATCACACGGGCGCCATGTGACTAAGTTTGGGGTCATACGTAGGTTGGCTAGTTGCTCAATAGGTTGATGAGTCGGGCCGTCTTCACCTTGGCCAATAGAGTCGTGGGTATACACAAATATATTTTGAATACCCATAAGTGCTGACATTCTTACTGCGTTACGGGCGTATTCCATAAACATTAAAAATGTAGCACCGTAATTAATAAAACCACTGTGCAGTGATATACCATTCATAATGCCGCTCATACCAAACTCGCGCACGCCATAAAACAGGTAATTACCGCTGGCGTCATCTGCGCTTATGCCTTTAGATCCAGACCACAGTGTTAAGTTAGAACCGGCTAAATCGGCAGAGCCACCCAATAACTCTGGTAAATGCGGGGCAAAGGCTTCAATGGTGTTTTGCGAGGCTTTTCGGCTGGCAATGTTAGCGGCGTCTTTGTTGCACTGTGCAATATAGTTGTTTGCAATAGCTTCAAAGTTGTCAGGAAGGGTGCGTTTAATTACGCGGCGCTCAAATTCTTTAGCAAGCTCAGGGTGTCTATTGGTGTAGTCGCTAAACAGTTGCTGCCATTGTTTTTGTTTTTTATCACCGCTTTGTTTAGCGTCCCAATGGGCGTAAATATCATCACTGATACTAAATGCTTTATTTGGGAGGTTTAAAAATTTGCGTGCAGCAGTTATTTCGTCATTGCCTAATGGCGAGCCATGGCAGTCGTGCGAGCCTGATTTATTTGGCGAGCCAAAGCCAATCACGGTTTTACAACAAAGTAGGGTAGGTTTATCGCTCACTAGTTTGGCTTGTGCAATGGCGCTGGCAATTTGTTCTGGGTCGTGGCCGTCTATATCTTTTATTACATGCCAGCCGTAAGCGTCAAAGCGTTTAGCGGTGTCGTCGGTAAACCAGCCCTCAACGTGTCCGTCGATAGATATACCGTTATCATCCCAAAAAGCAATAAGTTTACCCAGGCCTAATGTGCCTGCAAGCGAACATGCTTCGTGCGATATGCCTTCCATTAAACAGCCATCACCCATAAAACAGTAAGTGTAATGATCAACAATATCAAAACTCTCTTTGTTAAATTGTGCTGCTAGGGCTTTTTCGGCAATAGCCATACCTACGGCATTTGATAAACCTGCGCCAAGCGGACCTGTGGTTGTTTCAACACCTGGGGTATAACCGTATTCAGGGTGACCTGGGGTTTTTGAATGCATTTGTCTAAATTGTTTAAGCTCGCTAAGTGGTAGTTCGTACCCGCTTAAATGCAATAAAGAATAAATAAGCATAGATCCGTGACCGTTACTGAGTACAAAGCGGTCTCGGTTTGGCCAATTTGGATCGGTTGGATTGTGGTTTAAAAAATCGTTCCACAGTACTTCGGCTATATCGGCCATACCCATAGGTGCGCCCGGATGCCCTGAATTTGCTTGCTGTACCGCATCCATACTGAGTGCGCGAATGGCATTAGCAAAAGGCGCACGAGAAGAAAGCTGAGTCATGTATTACCTCAAATAAAATTAAAAAAGCCCGCACGTAA
Source organism: Pseudoalteromonas sp. Z9A5 (assembly GCF_011378875.1). NCBI lineage: Bacteria > Pseudomonadati > Pseudomonadota > Gammaproteobacteria > Alteromonadales > Pseudoalteromonadaceae > Pseudoalteromonas > Pseudoalteromonas sp. Z9A5. The sequence goes on along the minus strand of NZ_WTLC01000027.1, from coordinate 9,861 downwards.
TGTGGCAGGCTTGAGGGAAATTAGTTTAGTAAGTCTTCAACCAATTTAGCCAAAACACGCTGATCTTTGGCAAAGTTACGAATACCTTCACCGAGCTTTTCGCTGGCCATTGGATCTTCGTTGTGCTGCCATAAAAATTGCTCATGGGTGAGTGCGGTTAAGTCACTTTGCGGTGCTTTGGCAATGTTTGCAGCGTCAAGCTTTGTAACCAGTTCACCTTCTTGGCTTTGTAAATCATTGAGTAATGATGGCGAGATAGTCAGTAAATCGCAGCCAGCAAGTTCGATTATTTCCTGGGTGTTTCTAAAGCTTGCGCCCATTACCACGGTTTTATAATCGTACTTTTTATAGTACTGATAAATACCTGTAACCGACTGCACACCAGGATCTTCGCTTGGGGTGTATTCTTTATTATCGCGGGCTTTGTACCAATCAAGAATACGCCCAACAAACGGAGATATAAGCGTTACGTTAGCTTGTGCGCACGCAATGGCTTGAGCCATCGAAAAAAGCAGTGTTAAGTTACACTTAATGCCTTCTTTTTCTAACTGCTCGGCGGCTTTAATGCCTTCCCACGTTGAAGCAAGTTTAATAAGTACGCGGTCTTTTGAAATACCCGCTTGCTCGTAAAGTGAAATAAGCTTACGCCCTTTGGCAATACTTGCTGGGGTATCAAACGACAAACGCGCATCTACTTCGCTCGATATACGCCCAGGTATTACTTTTAGTATTTCACAGCCAAAGTTAACAATAAGTTGGTCGCATATAGCGTCAACGTTGTTGCCAGCTTTTTGTATAGCGTCTTCAATTAAATGTTTATATTGAGGTAATTTTGCAGCTTGTAAAATTAACGAAGGATTGGTTGTTGCATCAACCGGTTGTAGGGCTTTGATTGACTCTACATCGCCACTGTCGGCAACGACTGTGGTTACTTTTTTGAGTTGTTCTAACAAGTTCATAATGATGTACGCCTCGGCTTTAAAACCGAGGCGATGTCCTTATACGTAGCGGTTAACAATATTCTCAAGCAGCTCTTGGCGACCAGAAACTTGCTTAGGATCGATGTTGTTCTCGTGTACTAAGGCAGAAAGGCTCTCAAGTGATTGCTCACCATTTAGAATGCTTTGACCTAGGTCTTCTTTCCAACCAGCGTAACGTTTTTCAACAAAATCAGTCAGCTCGCCACCTTCAATCATTGCTGCTGCATTGAGTAATGCTTTAGCCATTGTATCCATACCGCCAATGTGACCAATGAATAAGTCATCACGCTCACACGATTGACGACGAAGTTTAGTGTCAAAGTTAAAGCCACCGGTTGTAAAACCACCCATTTTTAAAATTTCGTAAACAACAAGTGTGCACTCGGCTACGTCGTTAGGAAATTGGTCAGTATCCCAACCGTTTTGCATGTCGCCACGGTTAGCATCAATACTACCCATAATGCCCTCAGCGCAAGCAACTGCAATTTCGTGATGGAAACTATGACCCGCAAGTGTTGCGTGGTTTGCTTCAATGTTTACTTTAATTTCGTCTTGTAAGCCATGCTTATATAAAAAGCCTGCAACCGTTGCTGTATCGTAATCGTACTGGTGCTTAGTTGGCTCTTGTGGTTTTGGCTCAATTAATAATGTGCCTTTAAAACCAATTTTTTTCTTGTGCTCTACAACCATTTTCAAAAAGCGTGCGTACTGTTCGCTTTCTTGTGCAAGGTCTGTATTTAGTAGCGTATCGTAACCTTCACGGCCACCCCAAAGTACGTAGTTTTCGCCGCCTAAACGATGCGTAATTTCCATTGCATGTTTAACTTGTGCTGCTGCATATGCATACGTATTAGGATTAGGGTTTGTTGCACCACCGGCACAAAAACGCTGATTTGAGAATAAGTTAGCAGTACCCCACAGTAGTTTTACACCTGTGCGCTGCATTTCTTTTTCGATAATGTTAGCTATGTGCGTTACGTTATCGTGGCTTTCTTGTAGTGTTTTGCCTTCAGGGGCAATATCAACATCATGAAAACAAAAGTAAGGAACGCCTAATTTTTCATAAAATTCAAAGGCTACTTTTACTTTTTGTTCAGCAAGTTCTAATTGATTGCCTACAGGTTGGATCCAAGGACGATCAAATGTACCTTCACCAAAAATATCAAACCCTGTAGAACAAAAGTTATGCCAGTAACAGGCTGCAAAACGTAAATGTTCTTTCATTGTTTTGCCAAGCACTACTTGGTTTTCGTCGTAGTAACGAAATGCAAATGGGTTTTTAGAGTTTTCACCCTCAAATTTGATTTTTTCAACGTTTGTAAAAAATTGTTCGCTCATAATGTGCTCCATTAATTTTATAATAGTGTATTAAAAGTATGTTTTTACACTTTGGTAAAGTGCTTTGTATGTTGTGTATTGCTGTGCGTAAAAGTCTTGCATGACTGGGTCTGGCTCAATTGTTTGCGTTACTTTGCCGTTAACACACACTTGTTGTGCAGGGAGTTGTGTTACTGCTATTCGGGCAAGTCTTGCAGCGCCAAATGCGGGGCCAACTTCTGAGCCTTCTCGGTAAATTAGGGGGCGGTTGAGTACACTTGCGATGATTTTTCCCCACAGTGGGCTTTTAGCGCCACCACCAATAACGGTTACATCGTCAATTTGTGCGCCAGCATCAAGCAGTACTTGTTGGCCATCGGCAAAAGCAAAAGCAACGCCCTCTAGTACTGCGCGGCCAAGGGCTGCTGCATCGGTATCGCTATCTAAACCAAAAAATACGCCTTTGGCATCGGGGTTATTATGCGGCGTACGCTCGCCAGTTAAATAAGGTAAAAATATCACTGAGCTTGGTTTGCTAAAATCGCATTTACTTACTTGTTCAAGCAATGCGCTTTCGTTTTTAAAACCGGTTAATTTAGTGACCCAGGTTAAACAGCTTGCTGCGCTTAACACCACTGACATTTGGTGCCAGGTGTTTTCAATGCAATGACAAAAAGTATGTACAGCACCTTCTGGGTTAGGCAGGTATTTATCGTTAGCAACAAAGTAAACGCCCGAAGTACCTAATGATAAAAACGCTTGTTTAGGCCTTACTACGCCAACACCGGCAGCGCCTGCGGCATTATCGCCACCACCTGCAACAACAGGCACTTGCTCCATACCCCATTTAGCAGCAACTTGGGCTGTTAATTTTCCAGTAATTTGTGTGCCCTCAAAAAGAGTAGGCATGTGTTGCTCTGTTAAGTCGCAGGCGCTAAGCATTTTTTGCGACCATGCTCTTTTTTCTACGTCAAGCCACAGTGTGCCTGCTGAGTCAGACATGTCTGATGCAAAATCACCGGTCATTAAAAAGCGTAGGTAGTCTTTTGGTAATAATACTTTGGCTACTTTTGCAAAGTTTTCTGGTTCAAACTCTTTTAACCACACCAATTTAGGTGCAGTAAAACCAGGCATTGCTATGTTGCCGGTAATATTACGAGAATTTGGTTCGCGTTTTTCAAGCTCTACACATTGTGCTGCACTGCGCCCGTCGTTCCATAAAATGGCTGGGCGAATAATGTTATTGTTTTTATTAAGCAGCGTAGCGCCATGCATTTGCCCAGAAAGGCCCACAGCCTTTACCGATTTTAGTAATGCAGGGTGAGTATTTTTAAGCTCCTCGATTGCACTACAGGTAGCAAGCCACCAATCTGTAGGGTTTTGCTCAGAAAAAAGTGGTGCCGGGCGTGAAACGCTTAAAGATCCACTTGCTTGAGCAAGCAATTGGTCTTGCTCGTCTAAAATAATTACTTTTACACCTGAAGTGCCTAAATCGATACCAAGGAACATAAATGTGATACTTAATGTTGTTTTAGTGTTAGCGCTAACATTAATGATTTGATATTGTTAAGTCAAGCTAGTTTTAAACTATGTTTAACAATTAATTTGCAAGTTTATTGCTTGGTTGTTGGAGTTCACTTAAATTTCTTTTTAAGATCATAAGGAAACACTATGAAAAAAATAAACTGGGGTATTGTTGGTTGTGGCCGAATTGCTGCACAATTTTGTGAAGACTTAGCACATACAAATAATAGTGTTGCGTACGCAGTTGCAGCAAGAAATGGAGATGATGCAACCGCTTTTGCGAGCAAGTATGGTGCGGCCAATGCCTACGAAGGGTATCAGGCATTATTTGACGATAAAAACGTTGATGTAGTTTACATTGCGACCCCGCATAACTTTCACTTTAAAAATGCCAGCGATGCTATTAAAGCAGGTAAGCATGTATTGTGCGAAAAGCCCATTACGGTTTCGGCTGAAGAGTGCAAGCAGTTGTCTTTACTGGCTAAAAAGCACGACGTATTTTTAATGGAAGCCATGTGGACGTACTTTTTACCTGCAATACAAAAAGCAAAACAATGGGTAGAGCAAGGGCGAATTGGCACTATTAAACATGTTAAAGCTGACTTTGGCTATCCTGTGCCTTTTAATCCCGATGGGCGTGAATACAACCCAGATTTAGCGGGCGGTTGTTTACTCGATATGGGAATTTATCCGCTTGCGATTGCCAATTACTTTTTAAATAACGACCTTGAAAACTTACACGTAAGAGCAAATATTCGCTACAAAGGCGTGGAAGACGATGTACTTATTACTGCTAATTGTGGCGATGTAATGGTGAGCTTAGCAACGTCATTTCAATGCCGGTTAGGGAATGGCGCGTATATTATTGGCGACAAAGGCTATATAAAAATACCCGATGCATTTAGGGCTTATGAGTGCTCTTTGTATGAGCTTGATGACTTAATTGAGCATTTTGAAGATGGGAGGCAGTCACAAGGTTACAGCTTTGAAGCCCAAGAAGTAGGGCGCTTACTGAGCGAAAATATACGAGAGAGTGACATTATGAGCCACTCTCAAAGTTTACTTTTACAATCGCAAATGGAGCGTATTAAAGCCCTGTTTTAATAGAGCTTTGAATGAGCTTTTAAATGGTTTTATATCAGCTCTAAATCAACTAATAAACTTAACTGGCGGCGATTTATTCGCCGCTAGGTTCGTCATAATTAAAAAATGAAAAGTGAGCTTCTTTATTTTGCCCCGATAAGTCTTGGCACGCCATACCAACAAAAGCACCGGTAAAACACGGGCGATACCCTTGTGGTGATTGCTGTACGTAATCATCAGATAAAATACTGCCATCGAGCACTGGACCAAACTTTATCCAGCAGCTTTTTTCGGTGGCGTAGTAAAACTGCAGCTGAGCGCCATTAAAATCAGCTTTTAAGTAAACAGGTTTGTTTGTTTTAAGCAAAAGCGGTGCAACAGGCGTGCTTGTTTGGTATTTATCGCAGCTTATTATATTTAAATAACGTGGTATGGTTTCATCGCCTACATCGCCGCCGCTTATATGCAAATAGTAGTAATGAGCGGTGTTGTAATAACATACTAGCCCCGCCATTTGCTGAAAACTGCTCGGCGCAAAATCAACGCATGTGCTGCTAACAGTATGATGAGCCTGTACACGCCTGGCAATAAAACTTTGCTGATGCAATGAGCTTAAAGACTCTTTTCCCACTAGGGTGAGCGATGCTTTTTGGGCATTTTTATAGACCCAGCTTTTGCACATGGGTATACGCAATGACTGAAAATCAACAGTAAGCCCATCGTTACTAAAATTAATATTTGTTGATGGTTGCGGCTGTGGATTTAGCGTTAAACCTTCAACGGGTACGTGTATTCTGGGGGCTTTATTTGTGTGCTTTGCATAAGGCCAGCCATCGTCTTTCCAGATTATTTGCTCAATCCCTGTTTCACGCCCTGTAATGCAGCGGCCACGCTCAGACAGTGGTCTTGATGTTAAAAATACCGTGTACCAATCACTGTTTTGCGTTTGAAAAAAATCTCCATGGCCACATTTTTGCAGCGCATTACTCGGCTCATGTACTGCTGTTATTATAGGGTTGTGTGGGTGTACTTGGTAAGGGCCAAATACGTTTTTAGCACGCGCTATACTAATGCAGTGTTCATACCCAGTGCCACCTTCAGCGGTAATTAAATAGTAGTAATCGCCGCGTTTTAAAATATGTGGGCCTTCAGTGCAACCAAGTTTTGTGCCTGAAAATATAGGTTTAACATCGCCTATTAACTTATTGGTTTTTAGGCAAAGCTCTTGCATTACTATGCCACCAAATAGTGTGTTGTTGCGGTGATCAACCAGCATGTTTAGCAAATAGCTTTTACCGTCATCATCGTGAAAAATAGACGGATCAAAACCGCTAGAGTTTAAGTAAGTCGCTTGTGACCAGTTACCGGTAATATCAGTGGTTGATACAAAATAGTTTGGTGTGTCTTTCCAAGGACCATCAAAGCTTTTTACATTGGTATATACCAAATAAAAACGGCCATTATTGTAACTAAGTTGCGGTGCCCATACGCCGCAAGAGTCGGGCACTCCTCGCATATCGAGTTGCTCTACGGTGTTAAGTGCTTGGCCTATAACTCGCCAATTTACTAAATCGGTAGAGTGGTGAATTTGCACACCGCCAAACCATTCAAATGTTGAAGTGGCTATGTAGTAGTCGTTATTAACTCTGACAATGTTTGGGTCTGGGTTAAAGCCTCTTAGAATTGGGTTTTGCAGCATGCTCATAATATAGGCCTTTTTAAGTTTTTTATATTATTGGGTGTGAATATTATAAATTTGTTGTTAGCGCTAACATTTTCAGTGTAGTATAAGACTTTGTCAATAAGTAATCATTTAAAACGCGCTGTAAACAATATCAAGCTTTACAATTATGTATAATGAAAATTAAGAAAGTTAATTATAACAATCACATGATTGTGAGTAGGTAATAAGAATATGGCCGACACTAAAAGAGCAAGAATACAAGATGTAGCCGAGCAGGCTGGTGTATCAATGATGACGGTTTCGCGCGTGCTCAACCAAGACAAAAAAGTAAGCGACAAAACCCGCGAAAAAGTAATGGCTGTTGTTGAGCAATTAAATTACAGGCCAAATGTGTCTGCTAGGCGCCTTGCTAGTACTAAGTCATTCTTTTTAGGGCTTTTATACGATAACCCAAGTGACTCTTACATAAGCCAATTTTTATTGGCAGCGCTTAAAAAATGCCGCGCATTGGGCTACCACCTTGTTGTTGACGAAGCGCATACCGATATTGACAAAACAATTGAATCGGTAAAGCAACTTATTGATGTTACACAGGTTGATGGCATGATTTTACTGCCACCTATGTGCGACAACGAACAGGTTTTAGATGTTCTTACTAAAGCAAATATTCCGTTTGTAAGAATAACGCCAGATACAAAATTAAATCGCTCCCCTTATATATGCATGGACGATTACCAAGCAGCGTTTGATGTTACAGAACATTTAATAAATCAAGGGCATAGCAAAATTGCACATATTATTGGCGACACTAAACAAGGTGTTAGCCGTTTGCGTTACCAAGGCTATTTAGATGCGCTGCGCTCTAATAAAATAATAACGCCACCTGAGTATATAGAGCAGGGCAGTTTTACCTATCAATCGGGTATGGAAGCGGCAATAAAATTACTTTCGCTTGATGATAAACCAACGGCTATTTTTGCAGCTAACGATGATATGGCTGCCGCTGTAATCTCAATAGCTCAAAAACAAGGTATTAATATTCCAAGCGAACTGTCGGTTGTTGGCTTTGATGACACGCAACTTGCAACCATAGTTTGGCCAAATATTTCTACGGTAAAACAGCCCATTAATGAAATGGCTGAGCTTGCGATTACTTTACTTGCATCGGGTCAGTATAACGATTTAAGCAATGTAAAAAGCTTAGACTTAAGACATATTTTAGATTTTGAATTAATAGAAAGAGAATCAAGCTCAACCAATAAAAACAACTAAATAAGCGAATACGCACACCCTTTTGAGCTTCAAAATCTATATAAAATAACAACAACACACAATATGGATACTTATGAACGAGAAAGAAAATGTACTTTTAATAGTACTGGTTTGCTTTGTTGCGACCATTGGCGGGTTTTTATTTGGTTTTGACAGCGGTGTAATTAACGGCACTGTTGATGGATTACAAACGGCGTTTGGCTCCAGTAGTGCGGGTACGGGATTTAACGTATCGAGCATGCTAATTGGTTGTGCCATTGGTGCGTTTTGCGCAGGTCGATTGGCTGATAAATTTGGTCGGCGTCTAATTTTACTTTTTGCCGCTGCTTTATTTATTATAAGTGCTTGGGGCTCGGGTGTGTCAGTCACATCGTTTGAATTTGTGATTTATCGCATTTTAGGCGGCTTAGCTGTAGGGGCTGCATCGGTTATGACCCCAGCTTATATTAGCGAAATTGCCCCCGCACGATACAGAGGCACGCTCTCTACACTGCAACAAGTGGCTATTATTTTTGGTTTGTTTAGCGCATTTGTGAGTAACTATTTTTTAGCCAACACAGCTGGCGGCTCTACGGCTATATTTTGGCTCGACTTTGAAACATGGCGTTGGATGTTTTGGGTTGAGTTATTACCTGCATGCTTGTTTTTAATCGCTTTATTTTTTATCCCCGAAAGCCCTCGATACTTAATTATGGCTGGTAAAAAAGACGCTGCTGCACGTGTTTTATCGTCATTATATGGTGCTGAAACTGCCGCTCTTAAATTAAATGAAATAGCAGAGTCTCTTGCTGGCGATAAACACCAACCTAAATTATCTGATCTTATTGATAAACCTAAAAAACGTTTACGTCCCATTGTTTGGATAGGAATTGGCTTAGCTACATTTCAGCAATTAGTCGGCATTAACGTTGTTTTTTACTACGGCGCGGTACTTTGGCAAGCAGCCGGTTTTACTGAATCTGACGCGTTACTTATTAATATAATAAGCGGCTTTGTAAGTATTTTAGCAGTGTTTATTACCATGTGTTTTATAGACAAAATTGGCAGAAAACCTTTTTTGTTAACCGGCTCAATTGGTATGACGGTGACGCTTTCGGTTATTGTTTATGCCTTTTTAAACGCAGATATTGGCTCAACAGGTAACTTAGAATTAGGAGAGCAGGGCATAGTTGCTTTAATAGCCGCTAATGCGTATGTATTCTTTTTTAACTTATCGTGGGGCCCTGTAATGTGGGTTATGTTAGGAGAAATGTTCCCTAACCAAATTCGCGGCTCTGGCCTTGCAGTTACTGGCTTTGCCCAGTGGATAGCTAACTTTTTAATTACCTGGTCGTTCCCTGTCATGCTCACCGGTATAGGTTTAGCAGGGGCTTATGGTTTTTACGCATTTTGCGCGTTTGTTTCAGTCATATTTGTATTTAAGTTTTTACACGAAACCAAAGGCAAAGAGCTTGAACAAATGAAAGGGTAAATATTACCCCTTTAATAAGCGCCAAAACTAAAGCAATAGTTTTGGCGTTGTTAGACTGCTTCACTCGTTAAGCTTTTTTTACTAAACCCAAACACTTTATAAACTCGCAGTAACTACCTCATTTCTCAATAGTTAAATTATTAATGCATTTAAGTAAAGTGTGAGTCGCTTGTTCAATATCACTATTTGCAATAGCGTTTAACACCATTTTTAAACTTTTATTATTTCGATTCGAGCAGCCTTCATCGACGTCTTCCTTTGGTTTTTAACTGGATTATCAACTTTCGACCATGTTGTGAAAATGAATAATATTAGACGTGACGTAGCTTTTTTAAAAAGACGTAGTAGAGCGGCTGGCGTAATAGGCAACTAAAAAGCACATAAAGCTAATAGTCTGCAGTGAGCGATAAGCGGACTGTCAAAAATTATGATGTATGAAGTCAAGATTTGACCCTGAGGAATCCCCACAATTTGATAATATAAATCAATAAGGTAGTTTAAAAAACAGTTGAAGTGCACAGCCAATTTTG
>NZ_WTLC01000026.1:0-64907 GCF_011378875.1 Pseudoalteromonas sp. Z9A5 | reverse complement strand
AATTTAAAACCGAAGTTTTATTTAACTCTCTGAGTAGTTCGCTCCTCGCTAGGCGTTGGCGTTTCCCGTCTCAGTGGGGTCGCATTATAGGGAGAACAGATTTTTACGCAAGTACTTTTTTAACAAAACTTCAAATAAAGTGCTGTTCGGTCAGTAACTAACCTAAAGTGTCTGAAAGTGGTAGTTTAATAATCAAATTTTGCTTTTGTAGTACTTAAATAAATTCTACTGTTACACTTATTGATAATCTAACTATTATTTATAGGTATAAATATGGCAATCCGTTCTTATAAAGGTGTTACCCCTTCGTTTAACACGTCTGTTTATGTTGATGAGTCATCGGTATTAGTCGGTGATATTACTTTAGGTAGTGATAGTAGTGTTTGGCCGTTAGTTGCGGCTCGTGGTGACGTTAACTATATACGTATTGGTAAACGTTCCAATATACAAGATGGCAGTGTATTACATTTATCTCGTGCTACTAAAAGCAATCCAGATGGGTATCCGCTTATTATAGGTGACGATGTAACTGTTGGTCATAAGGTAATGCTGCATGGATGTGTACTAGGAGATCGTATACTTGTGGGTATGGGCGCAATTATTATGGATAACGTAGTTGTTGAAGATGATGTGATTATAGGTGGTGGCTCTTTGGTCCCACCTAACAAACGCTTAGAGTCTGGTTACTTATATGTAGGAAGCCCAGCTAAGCAAGCCCGCCCTCTCACAGAGCAAGAACTTGCCTTTTTAAAAATATCTGCCGATAACTATGTATCACTTAAAGATGAATACTTAACTGAAATAGCTAACTTAAGTTAATAAACTTACTTCAATTTGACCTGCCGAGTTATAGCTCTCTTCTTCGATGAGTTCCTCGGCACGTTCTTCGTAATCAAAGCGATATTTTTCAAAATACTCTGTTGCATGGCTTTCGTCTGTTAATTTAAGTGTATTTACTTCTATTACACACTCCACCAGCATGCCACTAACTTGTGCAAAAAATACTAACTGATGATCGGGCTCTCTAAATTCCAGTCTATCTATAAATTGTATTGCCTGATTCATTTGAGCACCCCTTGTTTAAGCGCATCCACTACGGGAAGTATTTTTGGCATTTTATTACGCCATACATAATATGCTTGAGCAGCCTGACCAACTAACATTCCGCTACCATCTAAAAGCTTAGCGTTAGTATTATGCTGTGCAACCCAATTCATAAAAATGGTGTTTTGCAGTGAATAAAACATGTCATAGGCTACTTCACAGTTAGTTATATGTTTTTCATCAAGTGCCGGCAGCTCGTTATTCATACTGCTAGATGTAGAGTTTATAATTAGTGAGTAATCGCTTACTGGTAAATCATTAAAGCCAAAGCCAGATACCGGTCCATATTGAGTAAATAGCTCTGCGAGTTCTTTAGCTTTTTGTGCTGTGCGATTAACTATTATTATTTCATGAGGATTATGCTCTAACAAAGGTAAAATAACCCCTCGAGCAGCGCCGCCCGCACCAATAATTAAAATGCGTTTATTAGTTATAGTTACTTTATTAGCGAGTAAATCATTTACAAAGCCCACACCATCGGTGTTATCACCTAGTAATGTGCCATCATCTCGTTTTTTTAATGTATTAACAGCCCCTACAATTTTAGCTAATGGCGTAAGCTCATCAGCCATTGCATAAGCTTGCTCTTTAAATGGCATTGTAACGTTAGCACCAGCACCACCTTGCTCAAAAAAAGACAATACTGTTTTTTCAAAGTTATCGATAGGTGCTAATATTGCGCGATAGTCGATTTGCTCACCCAGTGATACAGCAAATTGTTTATGTATCGCGGGGGATTTTGAATGTTTAATTGGATTTCCAAAAACCGCATATTTGTCCATTTTAAAGCAACCTCTTTGCAGCTATACACTGCCTATTAACGATGATAAATAATATGATTAAACGACTTTTTTCTAAATCTAAGCCAGCTCCCGAGCAACAGGCTCCTACTCCTGAAAAAACACCTTACGAAATAATAGGTGGAGAAAAAGGAGCGCGCGCTATTTCTAATCGATTCTACGACATAATGGAGTCAGATGAATACGCTAAACCGTTATATGATATGCATCCTCTGCCATTAGATCGAATTCGCCAAGTATTTTTTGAATTTTTATCTGGTTGGTTAGGCGGGCCAAACCTATTTACAGAAAAACATGGTCAGCCAATGCTGCGTAAACGCCATATGCCTTTTACTGTAGATAAAGCATTGCGCGATCAATGGATGTACTGCATGAATAAAACGCTGGATATAGAAATAGACAATCCGTTATTGCGTGAAGGCTTAAAGCAATCATTTTCTCAACTAGCAACGCACATGATCAATCAGCATTAAATTTGTATTGTAACTAAATACAGAAAGGCGCTAATTAGCGCCTTTTTGATTACTGTGTAATTTTTATAATTGCCATTCTCTGGCTATTAGCTCACTTGGTTGACTAGTTAACCACTCTTGCGGGCGTAAGTAATACTGATATAGGTTAGCTTCTGGACTACTTGGCTCTGGTTTATAATTATATTCCCAGCGTGCAAGTGGTGGCATAGACATTAATATAGACTCTGTGCGACCGCCACTTTGTAGTCCAAATAAAGTGCCTCTATCCCATACTAAATTAAACTCGACATAACGTCCGCGACGATAAAGCTGAAAATCACGTTGTTGCTCTGTGTATTCATCATTTTTACGACGTTCAATAATAGGTAAATAGGCATCTAAAAAGCCATTACCCACCGATTGCATAAACGCAAAACTCTTTTCAAAACCAAGTTCGTTTAAATCGTCAAAAAACAAACCGCCTACTCCGCGAGTCTCGTCTCTGTGCTTTAAATAAAAATACTCGTCGCACCATGTTTTATATTTTGGATAAACTTCACTACCAAATGGCGCACAAATGTCGTGAGCAACTTGATGCCAATGCTGTACGTCTTCTAATACTGGATAAAAAGGAGTGAGATCAAATCCGCCACCAAACCACCATATTGGCTCTTCGCCTTCTTTTTCGGCTATAAAAAAGCGCACATTGGCATGACTTGTTGGTACATGAGGGTTTTTAGGGTGAATAACTAACGACACACCACATGCGTGAAAGCTTCGCCCTGCAAGCTCTGGTCTGTGTGCTGTTGCAGAACCTGGCATTGAAGCGCCAAATACATGAGAGTAATTAACTCCGCCTTGTTCTATTACAGTGCCATTAGTGGTTACGCGTGTGCGACCACCACCGCCTTCAGCTCGCTGCCAGTTATCTTCTATAAATTGAGCACTACCATCGGCAGCCTCCAAACCTTGGCAAATAGTGTCTTGCAAAGCCATAAAGTATGCTTTTACTTGATCTAATAATTCGCTTTGCATTTTAACCTCTAAATATTTTGCCCGTCATGGCGTCTTTTATTGTGCTTGGTTGAGTATTGCCACCTAATGGCTCATCAACGTAAAAGCCAACTTGTTCTGCAAATTGTGCTTTAGCTTGCTCAATGCTAATAACAGTTTCTTGTCCTGTTAAGTTTGCACTAGTTGATACCAGCGGCTTACTAAACTCTTGGCACAAACGCTTTACTGTTGGATGATTTGTTACTCTTACGGCTATAGTATCAAACTGCCCTGTTAGCCATTTTGGCGTGTCTTTAGATGCAGGCATAACCCATGTAATTGCTGCAGGCCAACTCGAAAAAATATCGGCTCGTTTATCCATTGGTATTTTTGCATCATCTACGTATTTTAATAATTGCCCGTAGTTATCAGCAATTAAAATAAGCCCTTTTTCAACCGGGCGCTGCTTAATTGCTAATAGCTTTTCAACGGCTTGTTGATTATCTGGATCGCAGCCTAAACCAAATACTGCTTCTGTTGGATATAAAATAACTTCGCCTTGCGTTAAACACGTTATTGCAGTGGGCATATTTGGAAGGTCTGACAAAATAGTCTCCAGAAATAATTAAATGTTAGTCAGTTGGGGCTAGTTTATGCATGCAACTTTTTTGTGGGCATTGCAATAGTGTGCTATTAGCCATTTTTCTTTCGATAACTATTGGCCATTTACACTCAGGGCAAGGTTGTTCAATTGGTTTGTTATTTAGTGTGTATTTACAACTAGGATAACAATCACAAGAATAAAATACTTTACCAAACTTATTACTACGCGCTACTAAATTACCTTTTTTGCATTTAGGGCAACTCGGTAATACTTCTTCATTTTGTTTTTCTTCATTTTCATTAGCAATATAATGGCACTCTGGATAACCCGTACACCCAATAAACATGCCGTAGCGACCATTTTTAACCACCAGCGGTTTGCTACACTCAGGGCATGCTGAATCTTCAAGAACTTTAATTTCGTTACTATCGTGATGTGCCAATGGTCTAATAAAATCGCATTCGGGGTAACTTGCACATCCTAAAAAAGGACCTGATTTACTATTGCGGATCACTAACTCTGAACCACACTGTGGGCATATCTCGTATTCTTTTTCGAGGGCGTGCTTGTTCGCCGAGAAAAGCGAATGATCGATTTTACTCATGGTGATCCTAAAATATTAGTGAATTTTCGCCTAATATACCCAAACCACTTAAAGATACAAGCAATGCTGTGTTTATACGTTTAAGTAATTTGAGTGCAATTAAAATAATTATCTCTAATGAAGAAGTTCGCTGGGTTCATCAAAAATCAAATCTTCCATTTGCTCATACGCCTCCTCAGAGCCTGGAACATTAAATAAGATCATAAGTACAATCCACTTTAAATCCCCTAAGCTAATATTTGGCTTATCTAGTGAGGCTAAACAGTCCATTACCATTTCACGAGTAACATTGTTAATAACACCTATTTGCTCAATAAACATTAAAAAACCACGACACTCGGCACTGAGCCTTTGGCACTCGCTATCGGTAAATATACGAATTGCATTTGTAGGATTAGCTATAAGGTAAGGAGACTCATCACTGTGTTGTAAATCAGCCAGTTGCTCTAGCCAATCGAGTGCTTTAAATATCTCAGGCTTATTAAAACCTGCTCGCAATAACTCATCAGTTAGCTCATTTTGCTCTGCAAAAATATCGGCTTCGCTATGAATATAGTTTTCAAAAAGATATAAAAGAATATCAAACATATTACCTTCCCGCGCTTAGCTTAATATAGCCATCTAAAACACGCTCAATTTGATCATCTAATTCTAAATCGAGTAATCTAGCTAACACTTCATCTATTGGCATTTGAGCACGGCGAACGATATCGTCAACACTGGTCACCTCAAATCCAATACTGTTTAAAATCTCGCATTGGGATTTGGCCTGAACAGGCATATCCTTTGTATATACGTCACTTTGATAAGAAAAACTAACTTCATCAAGAATGTCAGTTACATTTTCCACTAACTTAGCTCCTTGTTTAATTAAAAAGTGACTAGCCTGTGACAGTGGATTTTTAATAGAACCAGGAACAGCAAATACCTCCTTATTTTGCTCAAGTGCATAACGTACAGTTATCAGCGAGCCACTTTTAATTTCAGCCTCAACAATAAGTACACCTAACGACAATCCCGAAATAATACGATTACGACGCGGGAAGTTATGTGCATTAGCGGCAGTACCTGGCAGAAACTCACTTACCAATAAACCACGCTCCAATACTTGGTCAGTTAATAATTTGTGGCGCTTAGGATAATAAATATCAACCCCTGTGCCTAACACCGCAATAGTATTTCCATTACCAGCAAGTGCACCTTTGTGAGCTGCTCCATCTATCCCCCTTGCCATACCCGACGTAACCGTAATACCAGCTGAAGTTAACTCGTATGCAAATTCTGATGCTATTTCAAGCCCCGTAGGTGTCGCGTTACGACTTCCTACAATGGCAATTTGTGGAGTAGATAACAACGAAATATTTCCCCTGCAAAATAGCAACAAAGGCGCACTTGCAATCTGTCGAAGATCTTCAGGATAAAGTGCATCAAAAATACATACTGCGGTAATATTATTTTGTGTAATTAACTGCTCATAATGGCTCACTTGCTGCCAATTAGTATTGAGTAAATTAGTTACCTGATTAGCGGTTAGACCTAACTGTAATAGTTGGTCATGAGATAAGCCAAATAATGACTCAAGGGAATAGTTTTTAGATAATGCTAAAAGGGTTTTAATACCTAACCCTTTACACATATAAAAGGCAAGCCAGTGGGCTAGCTTGCCATAAGATTGATCCATGCTCTCTCCTAGAGCACCGACTCGCTACAACTTAATGAATAACTGCAAAATCTCCAACGCGAATTGGGTGCTGGTTTTTAGTTATTAGCGCATAACTTACTTTGTCATACACTTTAAATACAATTAACTCGCCGACTTTTTCTTTAGGCATAGTCCATGCTTTACTATTTACGTCTGGTTCAATACCCAATGTCTCTTTCGTATCAGCTACTAACTTCTCGAACTGACTCGAATCTTCAGGGTAACGAGGACCTCGCTGACCATCTATTACACTCGGCGATTGACGCTCAATGTCTAACACATGACCAACTTCTAGTTGCTGATCAGAGCCTAAGTTTAGCACTACAATGTCCATTGTGCTGAATTCTCGGTGATGACTCGGTGAAGCAATTACACTTCCTTCGATTGGCTGCTCAGGTCTGTGCATATTAAAGTAAGCTGGCAACATTTGTCCTTCTGATAGTGGTAATAAAAAATCACCTTGTTTAATCTCGCGCTTTACCGACTCAACTCGTGCAGAGGACGGGACTCCGTTTTCTACATCGCCTTGTCTAAATATACGCGCAACACCTACATAATGGGCTCTATTAGCCAATACTTCTTGAGTGTTTGGATCTGTATAAGGTTCGCCTTTATGGTAAATAGCATAGGCTTGGTTTAATTTTAAATTACCATTAATATATAAAATATGACCTAAAGTTTGTGTTTTAGTATTTTGGTTTGCACCTAAAACATATGGTTTAGCGTCAATCTCATCGCTATTAATTATCTGCTCATACGTTAAATAAGGCTTAATTAACTCAAGAGGTAATGTAGTAACCGCATTTTTACCTTTTGGCGTAATACGACCTTGAGGCGATAACTTACGATAAGCTTTATTGATCACCAAACGCGGATTTCCATCGGCATCATAAATGAGTGTTAACGCATCACCTGGGTAAATAAGATGTGGATTGTCAATTTGTGGATTCATTTGCCATAACTCAGGCCACAGCCAAGGTTCATTCAAATAAATACCAGAAATGTCCCAAAGCGTATCGCCTTTTTTCACAACATACTGTTTTGGTGCGTCTTTTTTTATTGTAAGAACATCAGCTACTGCCGGAAAAGCAGCACTTAATGCAAGCATGATTGCAACTAATGGAGATTTCATTGGGCTTCCTTGTATTGTTTTTTCATTATTATTGACCAAAACCTGTTAAAGGGGAACGCTAATGGCTAAAATAAGAGCATACAATACCCTAAATTAAGCACAAGTGTAAAAGGTAACTATGGCTACGTTAGAAGTTTTAAGATTTCCAGATGAACGTTTACGCACAATAGCACAAGATGTTGTACAAATTGATGACTCTATACGCCAGATTGTGAAAGACATGCTGGAAACTATGTATGATGAAAATGGCATTGGACTTGCTGCAACGCAAGTAGATATTCATCAAAGAATTGTGGTTATTGATGTATCAGAAGAACGCGATGAACCCCTGGTATTAATTAACCCACAAATTATTAAAAAAGATGGCTCTACTATTAGTGAAGAAGGCTGTTTATCAGTACCTAACTCGTATGCAAAAGTAGACCGAGCAGAAACAGTAACCGTTGCTGCACTTAACGAAAACGGCGAAGAGTTTGTTTTAGACGCAGACGAATTATTAGCTATTTGTATTCAACACGAACTTGATCACCTTCAAGGTAAATTGTTCATTGATTACTTATCTCCATTAAAGCGCCAACGTATTCGTAAAAAGCTTGAAAAAGAAGCCAAGTTTGCAGAACAGTAATAAGCACCTTAGGAAAACTCAGTGACTCAACCATTACGCATTATATTTGCCGGTACGCCGGACTTTGCCGCACGTCATTTACAAAAGCTAATTGAAAGTGAACATCAAATAGTAGGTGTTTATAGCCAACCTGACCGCCCTGCTGGTCGAGGTAAAAAATTAAAAGCCAGTGAAGTTAAAGAGCTAGCGCTTGAGCATAACTTACCTGTTTTTCAGCCACCATCATTAAAAACTCAAGACGCATTAAATGAGCTTAACAGCCTAAATGCCGATATTATGATTGTTGTGGCCTATGGCTTAATTTTACCTAAAGCAATTTTAGACGCACCAAGAATGGGCTGTTTAAATGTTCACGGATCTATTTTACCGCGCTGGCGCGGAGCGGCACCAATTCAACGCGCGATTTGGGCTGGTGACGAACAAACTGGCGTAACAATAATGCAAATGGATGAAGGGCTAGATACCGGCGATATGCTACATATTAGCCGCTGTCCTATTAGCACGATAGAAACCAGCGCAAGTTTATATACAAAACTTGCAGAGCTAGGCCCAGGTGCATTGATTGAAACCATTAACAAATTAGCGAATGGTGAAATCACTCCTGAGCCACAAAATGATGAACTCGCTAATTACGCTAAAAAGCTTTCTAAAGAAGAAGCGAATATTGACTGGTCAATGAGCGCGGTACAAATTGAGCGAAACATTCGCTCTTTTAATCCATGGCCAGTGTGCTTTACCCAAATGGGTGGACAAACAGTAAAGATTTATCAAGCGCAAGTTATCTTGCAATCAGGTAATCCTGGGCAAATTTTATTAAGCGACAAAAACGGTGTAATAGTTGCGTGTGGCGAACACGCTTTATGTATTACGCAATTACAACCGCAAGGTAAAAAACCAATGGCAATTAACGACTTTTTAAATGGTCGTAGTGACTGGGTAACTCCTGGCACAATATTAGGCGAAAATAATGAGTAATGTTCAAAATGTACGAGCGCTTGCCGCTGAAACTTTATATAACGTAGTTGATAAAGGCGCATCGCTTAATCAAGAACTCCCATTTGCAAGCCAAGGCTTGCCGCCTAAAGATAAAGCGCTGCTACAGCAAATTTGCTATGGCGTTTTACGCTACTTACCTAGCCTTGAAAATTACTGCCAACATTTAGTGGAAGATCCACTTAAAGGTAAACGCAGAATATTTCAATTTTTACTGTATGTTGGTATTTATCAACTACAACATATGCGCGTACCGCCACATGCAGCAATTTCAGAAACGGTAAATGCACTTGCTCAACTACGAGCTTTAGGCTTAAAAGGTCTTATTAACGCTATATTACGTAGTTTTCAGCGCCAACAAGTTGAACTTGAAGAAAAGGCAAAGCTAATTCCGGTGTGTTTATACAACCACCCAAATTGGTTTATTAAGCAAGTTAAAGAAGCTTACCCTGATAGCTGGGAAGAAATACTTGCAGAAAACCAACATCAAGCACCTATGTGGTTACGTGTAAATCAATCACAATTTAGCACTCAAGAATACAGCGATATACTTAGCGCTAATGATATTGAGCACACCGTAAACCCTGACTTTATAGATGGGATTAAGCTTGCCAAACCACGCGATGTATTTTCACTGCCTGAGTTTGATACAGGTGCGTGTTCAGTACAAGACGCTGCAGCACAGTTGGCAGCTCGCTTTTTAGAGCCAAAAGATGATGACTATATTTTAGATGCCTGCGCAGCACCTGGCGGTAAAACATGTCATATTTTAGAGCTAGCTGATGCAGAAGTACTTGCTCTCGACAGCGATTCAACCCGACTAGAGCGTGTTAAACAAAACTTAACCCGTATTGGTCTTGGCGCTGACTTACAATGTGGTGATGCGTCACAACCACACACATGGTGGGACGATAAACAATTTGATCGTATTTTATTAGACGTGCCTTGTTCGGCTACTGGTGTAATTCGCCGTCATCCAGATATAAAATGGCTTCGTCGCGCATCAGATATTGTAGATTTAGCAGCTCTTCAGGGCGATATACTCAATAGCATTTGGCCACTATTAAAGCCAGGCGGCACATTGGTATATGCTACATGCTCGGTACTTCCACAAGAAAACCAACAACAAGTTGCTAAGTTTTTAGCTAATAACGATGACGTAGATCATATTCCACTTCATGATAAAGACACCGTTACAACGCCAGGATTACAGTTATTACCAGGTGAAAGTGACGGATTTTATTACGCTAAGTTGGTTAAAAAAATCTAATATCGATAACACTGAATCATTAGCCATTTATCATAAATTAAGTGGCTAATATTTTAATTAAATTGGTAATTATAATACTGGTAAATAATGAAAATAATCATACTCGGTGCTGGGCAAGTTGGCGCCACACTCGCTGAAAATTTAGTGGGCGAACAAAACGAAATAACGGTTGTTGATATAGATGGTAATCGTTTACGTGAGCTTCAAGATAAGTACGATTTACAAGGGGTAATGGGACACAGTGCCCACCCTGACGTGTTACGTCGTGCCGGTGCAGAAGATGCCGATATGATTATAGCCGTGACCAGTTCAGATGAAGTAAATATGGTTGCTTGCCAAGTGGCGTATAGTATTTTTAATACACCCACTAAAATTGCTCGAATTCGCTCAGAGCAATATTTAAAGTACCGTGAAAAACTATTTCAAAACGATGATTTACCTATCGACCATTACATTGCTCCCGAAGCACTCGTTACTAAATATATTCGTCGTTTAATTGACTACCCTGGCGCATTGCAAGTACTACAATTTGCCGATGGTATGCTCTCGTTAGTTGCAGTAAAAGCATATTATGGCGGTTTACTTGTAGGCTATGCGTTATCAGCACTTAAAGAGCACATTCCTAATGTAGAAACTCGTGTTGCAGCCATTTATCGCCAAGGTAAAGCGATTAAGCCGCTGGGTACTACGGTCATTGAAGCTGATGACGAAGTATTTTTTATTGCTGCTACCAAACATATTCGCGCGGTAATGAACGAGCTGCAAAAACTAGAGCGTTCATACAAGAAAATTATGATTGCTGGTGGCGGTAACATTGGTGCGGGTCTTGCTCGTTCACTTGAAAAAAACCACACGGTTAAATTAATTGAACGCAGTAAAGAGCGTGCAGAGCAACTATCAGAAATGCTCGATAACACTGTTGTGTTTTGTGGCGATGCATCTGATCAAGAGCTACTTTCAGAAGAGCATATAGAACAAGTCGATGTATTTATTGCTGTAACCAACGACGATGAAGCTAATATTATGTCGGCCATGCTTGCAAAGCGTATGGGCGCGCAAAAAACTATGGTGCTTATCCAGCGTGGTGCTTATGTTGATTTAGTACAAGGTGGTGAAATAGATATTGCTATATCACCACAACAAGCAACTATTTCAGCATTACTAACACACGTACGTCGTGGTGATATTGTGAATGTATATTCACTGCGTAAAGGCGCAGCAGAAGCAATTGAAGCTGTTGCTCATGGCGATGAAAACACATCAAAAGTGGTTGGTCGCGCAATTGCAGATATAAAACTGCCAGCAGGTACAACTATTGGGGCAATAGTACGTAATGACGATGTACTCATTGCTCACGACGACACTATAATTATGTCGGGGGATCACGTTATTATGTTCTTAATCGATAAAAAGCACATTAACGTAGTAGAAAAGCTATTCCAAGTAAGTGCTATATTTTTATAGCTTTATTTTACGCACAAAAAAGCCGCTGACTAAGGCGGCTTTAGTGGAGTATTACCAGTATTTAATTACTGCACTTTTGAAAATTCTTCTTTAGAAATCTCACCATTACCATCAGTATCTAAATCATCAAAAATCTTTACAAGCTGAGGATTAACCTTTGCTTCTTCCATTGTGATAGCACCATCACCATCGGCGTCAAAAGATGAAAAATCGACTGCCGCATAGGCTGCTGATGAAGACGCTAGAACTAAAACTGCAAGTGTTGTATTTAATGTTTTCATAATAATTTCCTAAATAAGTAAAGTCGGTTTACAAAATGCTTTGCTATGGAAGCAATAAAAATTGACTGTGAAAAAATAATTAATAGTTGGCAAATTCTTCTTTAGAAAGCTCACCACTGCCATCTGTATCAAGCTCTATAAACTCAGCCATTAAATCGGTATCTACCGCAGCTTCGCTAGGGCTAATTGTGCCGCTGGCGTCTGTATCTAGACTATCAAAGTCGGATGCTGCAAAGGCAGCTGAAGAAGATGCTAATGCGATAAGTGCTAATGCTTTATTTAAATGTTTCATAACTTAATCCTTCAATATTTCATTTAATTGTCTATCAAAAAAATTGGCTTATAATTTACAAAGTGATTCACACTTCCTTGCTATCCTTTTTTGTAAGCTCCTTGCCTACTTAGATTGTCTTTGGCAATTCAGGAATGAACAGTTTAAATTAAGCTTTTGAAAATTCTTCTTGTGACAACTCACCATTTTGATCAGTGTCGAGCTCTGTAAACATGCTCATTAAATCTGAATTTATTGATGCTTCACTAAGGCTAATACCGCCATTACCATCAATATCAAAAGTATCGAAATCGGTTGCTGCAAAAGCCGCTGAAGAAGATGCTAGTGCGATAAGTGCTAACGCTTTATTTAGTGTTTTCATAGTATGTATCCTTCAATTTTTAAATATGTGGGGCTGTGCGCCTCAGTGTTTTAAGCTTATGCTTGTGAAAACTCTTCTTTTGATAACTCACCATTTTCGTCAGTATCGAGCTCAGAGAATATGCTCATTAATTTTGCATCTACAGATGCTTCAGCTTGGCTAATTGCACCATTGCCATCTACATCTAATGTATCGAAGTCTGTAGCCGCAAAAGCTGCTGATGAAGATGCTAATGCGATAAGTGCTAAAGTTTTATTAATGCTTTTCATAATATGTATCCTTCAAATTTATGTGTGCGATTAAATGCTTTCTTTAAATCACGTTTTCGTTCAGTACAACTAGACTAATACAACTTAAATGCCAGCTTTTAAAAACCATTACTTTTCAAAGTATTAGAGGTTAAATAAACTAAATATGGATAAATACTAGGTGATTTTTGTTGCTTTATAGCAACACACTTTACAGACACAAAATTAAAGCGAATAAAAACAATCAGTTATGTTTACGCGAAAAGATACAATTTTGATAAGAAATTATTAAGAGGATTCTTTTTTAGAAGAATTGAGTTGAAATTTAGCCAAGTGTTTTGTTAAAAAACAAAATATGGCATTTAAAATAAAAATCAAAGCCTTGTTTTAAAAGGAAAAACAATTAATTTTTAATGAAAATAAAAAATATTGATTAAAAATCAATTGAAAATCACTTTTTGTTGCAAAGAAGCGAAAGTAATTTATTCCGTTGTCGACTCTAGTGCTGAAGGGTCGATAAAATGCTCTTTCATAAAAGTTTGCATCTCACCTTCACTTGCTAATAGCTTAATGCCACAACGTGCTCCGGTAGTATGCTCTTTAACGCTACATACCTCACCTTCAAAGTTTTTATCACTGCTGTTAAGTATTACAGTGCACTGCATATCTTTTATATTTTCGAGTTCTTTATCACTTTTAACGTCAAACATAACTCCCGTTAATGAAATATCTTTAATTACTCCATTAAGTACTCGGTCGTCGCTTAATTTAAGTTTTGCAGGTAATAAGGTGGGTATACGTGTTTGTGAACGCAGAGCAAATAGCTGCACTTGTTTAGGAAAATTAATAAAAATAAGCCGTGCTGGATGAGAGGCAACCGACATTACCTGTTGGCGAAACGCTATAACCTGCCCACCTTCACCTTCTATTAAAGCTCTGACTACAACCATTACACCATCACGTAAATAATCAACAGCTGCAGGTAGGCGTTTTGAATTTGGGTAATTTAAAATAATAAACTTATTATCAAGTAAACCTATAAACTCCGTTTTTACACGTTTACTGTCAGTTGGGGTTAGTATTTCTAAATCAACCATTCCCCCAGTTGTTAACTGGTGTAGTTTTTCTAGGTTTGTAGTTGGCATATCCCTTTCCCAATAATAATTTTTATAGTTAAGCTATCGTTTATCCACGCCAAAATGTTGGTGTAAATAGCACTAATAAAGTAAATATTTCTAAACGCCCAAATACCATTGCAATGGTAAGTAACCATTTGGCACCATCGCTGACGGCTCCGTAATGCGATGCAACATCACCCAAGCCAGGACCAAGATTATTTAAACAAGCTGCTGTAGCAGAAAACGCGGTAATGTTATCCATACCGGTACCCATTAACGCTAGCATAATAATAATAAACACTAATGCATACGCAGAGAAAAACCCCCACACAGCCTCTACTACTTTATCTGGTAACGCTTTTCGACCCAGTTTTATCGAATATATAGCTCGAGGATGCACCAACCTATTAAGCTCGCGCACACCTTGTAAATAAAGCAAAAATACTCGTACTACTTTCATACCGCCACCAGTAGAGCCCGCACATCCGCCAATAAAACTCGAAAAGATTAGTAAGATAGGCAAAAACAAAGGCCAAGTAGAAAAGTTATCGGTAGCAAAGCCGGCTGTAGTACTCATCGAAACAGCTTGAAACAATGCCTGATCGAGGGTTTCGTCGCCATCTGCAAAAATTTCGTTTGATGAAAGCACTGTAAAGCAAATAACCACCAGCGCTAATTGAATACACAAAAACACCTTAAATTCTGGGTCACGTATATACACCTGTATGTTTCTACTTGCTACCGCAGCATAGTGTAGTGAAAAATTAACAGCTGCAATTATCAAAAAGAAAACACATATAAAGTTAATTACAGGGCTATCAAAATGCCCCATAGAGGCATCGTAAGTAGAAAATCCACCAATTGCCACAGTAGAAAACGCATGACAAATTGCATCAAACCAGTTCATTCCTGCAGCCCAATAGGCAAGCATACATGCAACTGTTAACGATACATAAATGTACCAAAGATGCTTTGCTGTATCGGCTATACGCGGGGTCATTTTTGAATCTTTTACTGGCCCTGGTATTTCGGCTCGATATAACTGCATACCACCTACGCCTAGCATTGGCAGTATAGCTACCGCAAGTACGATTATCCCCATTCCACCAAACCACTGTAATTGCTGTCGATAAAACAACACGGATTTAGGAAGGTATTCAATACCGGTAAGCACCGTAGCGCCTGTAGTTGTTAAGCCAGAGAATGCTTCAAACACCGCATCGGCTAACGATAAATTAGGTTCTTGTAAAAATATAAGTGGTAAGGACGCAAACGCCCCTAGTACCAACCAAAACAAAACAACAATCAAAAAGCCTTCTCGTGCTTTTAAGTCCCCGTTTTCATGACGATTTGGGTAATAAGCCATTAAGCCAATAACAACACTAAAAATAAATGCTAAAACAAACGGAACACCGCCACCGTCTTTGTAAATTAAAGACACCAGTGCTGGGGGCACCATGGTAATACTGAACAAGGCAACAAGTTGCCCAAGAATTTTTATGATGGTCCGAAATTGCATTTAGCTTATCGCTTTTATTATTAGTAAATTCAGATTGAGTTGTATCAACCAGATCAAATAGAGTGAGTATGCATAACATGCAATTTGTGTAGGTTATTACTCTTTAATAGTTAACTCAACTGCGCCGTGACTTAAATCAAAAATATCTTTTATTGCCTGCTGTGCTTGGCGACTATCAATAGTGATCTCCCATTTAATATTAGCAGTAAATTGCTTCTCAATATTAAGTACTTGATAGTTGGTTTTTAGTAGCTGCTCAATAGCACCTTGCATGCTGTACTCGCTACTTCCTGTAATTTCAACACTGGGTACTTTAAGCACTGTTTGCATATTTACTAATGCATTATTTAACGAGCCACCGTAGGCACGCACTAATCCACCTGTGCCTAGTTTTATACCGCCAAAGTAACGTGTAACTACAGCTGTTATTTCACCAAGCCCCGAACCCACCAGCACATTTAACATGGGTTTTCCTGCGGTGCCATTTGGCTCACCATCATCCGAAAAACCATAAACATGACTACCACCTGGATTACCAGCTACATGTGCCCAGCAATTATGGCGGGCATCGCCATACTTTTCTTCAATGTTTTTAATAAATGCTTTAGCTGAATTTAAATCGGGGGTATGTGCAATGTGAACTATAAACGTACTTTTTTTAATTTCTTCTTGATGAAAAACATCAGCAGCAGGATATTTATATTCAGACATATTAAAAGCTCAATTAAAAATGGGGCCTAAAGGCCCCGTTCATATGCATATTTTAACGTTTATTCGCTAACACGTCTTTATAGAAATTAATCGAGCGCTAAATTACGCGTCATATTCTCTAAGCTATCTTCGTGAACAATAATGTTGTCTTCAATACGAATACCGCCAAATGGTTTAAATGACTCAACCTTTTCCCAATTAATAAATTGCTTATTATCGGTTTGCGCTAAATCGTTAAGTAGTGAATCAATAAAATATAAACCTGGCTCAATAGTAAATACTTGGTTTTTTTCAATCAAGCGAGTACAACGCAAAAATGGATGACCTTCAGGTGATGGTTGATGTGTGCCCTTTTCGTCACTCATAAAACCGCCCATATCGTGTACTTGTAAACCAAGATGATGCCCTAGCCCATGTGGGAAGAAAGTAGAGGTAATTTTACGCTCAACAATTTCCTCAGCGGGTAAGTTAACAATTTTGAAGTCACTCAGTATTTGTGCGATACGGTTATGGCATTCAACGTGTAAATCACCATAAAGCATACCCGGCTTTAAACCTTTACCTAGTTCGATTTGTTGAACCGTCATCGCTTGTACAAGTTCAGCAAACTCACCCTGCTTTTTAAAATCGTAGGTACGTGTAATATCAGCAGCATAACCATTAAAGTTTGCACCGGCATCAATTAAAAATGAGTTATGAGTGTGTGGCGCTTTTGGATCAAAGTGCGTGTAATGCAAAATAGCGCAGTTTTCGTTAAGTGCAACTATATTGCCATACGGCATTTCATTTTCACTTTGACGTGTTGCCATTAAGTACGCTTGCTGAATATCGAACTCGCTACCACCATTAAAAAATGTGTCACGTGCGGCTTTATGCCCATCTACTGCAATACGGTTAGCGTTGCGTAAACATTCAAGTTCGTACTGCGTTTTATAAGCGCGGTGGTAATGAAAATAGTTAAGTACAGGCTCAGGGTTCATAATACTAAAGCCAA
The DNA here is from genome assembly GCF_011378875.1 of Pseudoalteromonas sp. Z9A5. Lineage (NCBI taxonomy): Bacteria > Pseudomonadati > Pseudomonadota > Gammaproteobacteria > Alteromonadales > Pseudoalteromonadaceae > Pseudoalteromonas > Pseudoalteromonas sp. Z9A5. Next base: position 47,640 of record NZ_WTLC01000026.1, on the reverse strand, counting down.
GTGCTTGCGCTACTTCAATGTACTCACCCATATAAGCGTATTTAGCTTTGTCGTATGGTAATAATTTTTCAACTTGATCAGGCTGAAGTAATAGCTCTATATCAAAGTACTCAGCCCAAAAATCACGAGGCTCATCTGGCACTTTATGCCAAAAATCAACTGGTCGATAAAATATTAGTTTTGGTTTGTCGCTACCATTTACCACAATCCAGCAATGGGGATTATCAATAACCGGTAACCACGCTTTAAACTGTGGATTAACTTTAAATGGATAATACATATCATCTAAAAACTGGCGCTTAGCTTGGCCTGAGTGAATAACTAATCCTTCTAACCCTTCGCTACTACAAATTGTACGAGTACGCTGTTGCAGTGTTGCAATATGTTCGGCGTATAAAACGGCTAATTTATCCATTGTTAATCCATCTGTTAAATTTAACTTGCTCTGAGTCTACCACTTATATGCTAAGCGCTCAAAAAAGGGGATATCTAAACGCATTAGATATCCCCCTACTTTAAACTGATGTTTACTAACCGCCCATTTTCATTTCCAGTAGCGGTGCTAGTATATTTCCTTCTCTACCCATTCTAGTGTGATAGACCTGTCTATACGCAAAAACATTTTTTACGTAATCGCGAGTTTCACGATAAGGAATAAGCTCTACCCACAATTCAGCTGGTATAGCCTCATCTGGTAACCAACGTTTTACCCTATGATAGCCTGCATTATATGATGCAGTAGCCAGCACTTCGTTACCGTGGTTTTTCTTTTTTAAATACTGTAAATAACTAGTACCTAATCTTATGTTGGTTTTGGGCTCATACAAACGGCTACTAGTTACACTTCCTTTATTTACATACTCCGCTGTACTTGGTAATAACTGCATTAAACCACGGGCATTAGCATGCGAACGTACATCTGGTGCAAATGAGCTTTCTCTTCGAGCAATTGCGATGCTCCATGCAACATCTATTTTACTGCGCTTGCTGTAACGCTCAAATAAGTCTTTAAACGCAAACGGAAAACGAAGTTCTACGTAATCCCATGCTTTAATTTTTGCTAACGTAAAAATAGTGCTGTCGTGCCAACCTAAATCTGTAGAGATTGTTGATGCAGCTAATTTTTCATCAGCACTCGATGTATTAGTTAAATAATTCCATTCTCGACGCGCTGAAGTAAAGCGCTCCATCTCATAAAGTGCTTTTGCACGCTTAAAGCCTGGGGCATTACTTACTTTATCTACGAGCGCTTGATCAACTATTAAAGGCTTATTATTTAAATCAACCGGAAGCCCTAAGCGTGCGGCAGCTAAAAAGCCGTAATAATCACGATTAGCAGCGACTACTTTCCAAATTTCATCTGCTTTTTGTTGCTCACCACGTTTTGCATAGCTATAAGCTAACCAATATTGCTGACCAAGACTAAGATTATCTTTGCCCGTAAAAAACGCAGCAATACCTTCCCAATCTTGGGTTTTAAGCATATTGCCTAACTGCCACTGTATGAGCTTGCTGTCTAACCGCTCTTTAGGTACTTTGTTTAACCAAAAGCCTGCTTGTTTATGTCCGCTAGAGGCAAGCGATAATGCAAATGTGTAATAAACGTCTGCTTTATCTTCATCGCTATATTTAAATATTTTTTCTAACTTTTCCCACGCTTTTAATGCAAGCTCTTTATCGCGCCACACTAAGCGTTTAACACCATAAATAGCTATTTGACCTTCTTTAGCAGACTTATTTTTATATCGATACAAACCAGCCGATGCGCTTGGGTCTTTATGAACCTTTAAATATAAATCAGCTAAGTAACCTTCATTCTTTGGCAATAATGTTTTTAAATATGGTAATAAACTTTGTGTACCGCCTTCAGCGGCTAAGGTTATGCGTTTCCACACAGTATCTTCTTTCATGTAACCTTTTTTACGCCACAATGAAAAAATAGCATCGCACTCTTCTGGTTGCGATTTACCTACAGCCCACAAATCCGTTACCTGATTAAATATTGCTTTTTCAGGCGCGCCTAAATCTAATTGAAAGTCTAAATAAGTACATGTTAGCTCAGCATTAGACGTTTCGCGGTAATTGCGAATATAGGCTGCTTTTTTATTTGTTTTTTCTAAATACTGTAGCCAAGCTTTACGCACAGGCCACTCGAGTGGTGTATGCTGATAAACCGTTAAATAATCTTCTATCTCTGCCTGATACTTAATATCGGGATTACGTTGCCAGTATGTTTTTTCAACATAAGGTTTTAATGGATGCTCAAGCCCGCTCACTGCTTCTTTAAAGTCTTGATAGTCACCGTATCGCACTTTTTTTTCAGCATCTAAAAATGCATCGTTGTCGATAGCCGCCTCGGCAGAATAAAGAGGAAATATAAATGCAGCTGCCACAACGTTTAATAAATATTTTTTCATAATGTCCTTTAATAAAAAATTAAAGCGATGAGTAAAAACTTTTCAACCACCTTAGCACCAAACCAGCTATATTTTAAACAGCCGATTGTAACCGAGTTAATTTTTTCGTTGCATTTTTAATTTAAAGCAAGCACACTGATTGAAATGCAAACTCATCGTACCAGTCTTAGTTCGTCAACTAGGGAGAATAATAATGTTATATAAAAGCGATTCCTTTGAAGTTAGTTTCATAAAGGAAAACATCGCCGAGTTTAAGTTTTGTGTTGCAGGTTCTGTAAACACATTATCTCAAAAAACTCTTTCAGATTGCGCAGCAGCATTAAAAGAATTAGCCGCCAATACTGATATCAAAGGCATGATTTTTACCAGCGATAAAGACCACTTTATTATTGGTGCAGATATCTTCGAATTTTTACCTACATTTACTAAACCTGAAGAAGAATTAGTAGTGTGGATCAAAAACGCAACTGATGTTTTTGATGCAATCGAAGACTTACCATTCCCAACTCTAAGCGCCATAAACGGTATGGCACTTGGCGGTGGTTGTGAGTGGGCACTTGCTACCGATTATCGCGTAGCAAGCGAAACAGCTAAAATGGGCTTACCAGAAGTTAAGCTTGGCATAATGCCAGGGTTTGGTGGCACAGTGCGCTTACCACGTATCATTGGCGCCGATAACGCAATGATGTGGATTACCTCAGGCGCAGAAAATCGCGCTGCAGATGCCCTTAAAGTAGGTGCGTTTGACGCAGTAGTTAGTGCTGACAAACTTTTAGAGTCAAGTGTATCAACACTTGAGCTAGCAATTGCAGGCAAGCTAGATTGGCAAGCAAAACGCAACGTAAAACTACAGCCACTTAAATTAAACCGTGTTGAGCAAGGCATGAGCTTTGCTATGGCAGAAGGTATGGTAATGGGTAAAACCAAAGGCCACTATCCTGCACCGGTTATGGCTGTACGTACTATTAAAGCAGCGGCAAACTGTACTCGCGATGAAGCAATGGCAATCGAAAATGCTAACTTTGCTAAATTAGCACGTACACCAGAAGCAGCTGCACAGACAGGTATATTCCTAGCTGACCAATACATTAAAGGTAAAGCACGTAAATTTGCTAAACAAAGCGATGTAGAAATTAAACAAGCCGCTGTATTAGGGGCTGGTATTATGGGTGGCGGTATTGCATACCAGTCTGCTTATAAAGGCACACCTATTATAATGAAAGACATCCAACAAGATGCGCTTGATTTAGGTATGGGTGAAGCGTCTAAGTTATTAGGCGCAAAAGTTAAGCGTGGCCACATGCCAATGGAAAAAATGCTTGCCACTCTTAGCAAAATTAAACCAACACTTAACGCGTCAGACCTACAAAGTGCCAACATTATTGTTGAAGCCGTTGTAGAAAACCCTAAAGTTAAGCAAGCAGTACTCGCTGATCTTGAAAAGAGCATGCCAGAAGGCACTGTACTTACTTCAAACACATCAACTATTTGTATTGATTTATTAGCAGAAGCACTCGATAAACCAGAAAACTTCTGTGGTATGCACTTTTTCAATCCAGTGCCAAAAATGCCATTAGTAGAAATTATCCGTGGTGCTAAAACGTCAGATAAAACAATTAATGCAGTAGTTGATTACGCGCTTAAATTAGGTAAATCGCCAATTGTTGTTAACGATTGCCCAGGCTTCTTTGTAAACCGTGTTTTATTCCCTTACTTTGCAGGTTTTAGCAAATTAGTGGTTGAAGGCGCTAACTTTGCAAAAGTAGATAAAGTAATGGAAAACGTATTTGGCTGGCCTATGGGTCCGGCTTACCTACTTGATGTTGTAGGTATTGATACAGCGTTCCATTGTACTGGCGTAATGGCCGACGGTTTCCCTGAACGTATGGCGCGTGCTGATAAAGACCCAGTGACTATTTTTGCCAACGAAAAACGTTTTGGTCAAAAGAACAAAGCCGGTTTTTACAAATACGAAACAGATCGTCGCGGTCGTCTTAAAAAGTCTCATGACGAGACAGCAGTTGAGCTACTAAGCCCAATTACAGACGCACCAAAAGAATTTGATAAACAAGAAATCATCGACCGTTGTATGATTCCAATGATCAACGAAGTGCTACTGTGTTTGCAAGAAGGCATTATTGCCTCTGCGCAAGAAGCAGATATGGCATTAGTTTACGGTGTTGGTTTCCCTCCATTTAGAGGCGGCGCGTTCCGTTACTTAGATCAAACTGGTTTAGCTAACTTTGTTGCAGCAGCAGACAAATACGCTCACCTAGGTGCGATTTACCAAGTATCTGAGCAAACTCGCAAGTGGGCCGAAGAGGGTCGTGTTTTCTATAAGGTGGAAGGTTAATATCATGAATAATCCAGTAATTGTAGATTGTATCCGCACACCAATGGGTCGCTCTAAAAGTGGTGTATTCAAACATAAACGTGCTGAAGACTTAAGCGCACATTTAATGAAAGGCTTACTTGATCGCAACCCAGCAGTTGATCCAGCATCAATTGACGATATTTATTGGGGTTGTGTACAGCAAACATTAGAGCAAGGTTTTAACGTAGCACGTAACGCAGCATTACTTGCCGGTATCCCACACAGCGTACCAGCTGTAACGGTTAACCGTTTATGTGGCTCGTCTATGCAAGCATTGCATGACGCAGCACGCGCAATAATGACAGGCGCTGGCGACACTTACCTAATTGGTGGTGTTGAGCACATGGGTCACGTACCTATGACTCACGGTAACGACTTTCATCCTGGTCTAGCAACAACTATTGCACAAGCATCGGGCTCAATGGGTTTAACAGCAGAATACCTTGCTACGCTTCATGGCATTAGTCGTGAGCAACAAGATGAATTTGCTTATCGCTCACATCAACGTGCACAAGCTGCAACTGTTGAAGGCCGTTTCCGTCGCGAAATTTTAGCAATGGAAGGTCACGCAGCAGATGGTTCGCTTATCTTAGTTGAAGACGACGAAGTAATACGCCCAGAAACAACAGTAGAAGGCTTATCAAAGCTTCGTCCTGTATTTAATCCTGCATCGGGTACGGTAACAGCCGGTACTTCTTCTGCACTTTCTGACGGCGCATCTGCAATGTTAGTAATGAGCGAAGAAAAAGCAAAAGAACTTGGCTTGCCAATTCGTGCACGTATTAAAGCAATGGCAGTCGCTGGTTGCGATCCATCAATTATGGGTTACGGCCCAGTACCAGCAAGTAAAAAAGCACTTGCTCAAGCCGGCATTACAATTGATGACTTAGGTGTAGTAGAACTTAACGAAGCCTTTGCAGCTCAATCATTACCTGTAATGAAAGATTTAGGTTTAATGGATGTAGTTGACGAAAAAGTGAATTTAAATGGCGGCGCAATCGCACTTGGTCACCCACTGGGTTGTTCGGGTTCGCGTATTAGCACATCGCTTATTCACTTGATGGAAGACAAAAATGTACGATACGGTTTAGCAACTATGTGTATTGGTTTAGGCCAAGGCATTGCAACTGTATTTGAACGTGTTCAAGACTAATTAGTTTAAACATGTAAAACCATCTTGGTGATTAAAAAGGCGAACTGATTTTATTCAGTTCGCCTTTTTTATTAGCTTTAATTTAGCAAAAATTATCCGTTATAAAACCAGTATGTAGTACTACGGAATTATGTGATCGGGCGTATTATTAAATAACGTGTTTTGCAGCAATAAAGTTTCAAATAAAATGAACATATTGAGGTAAGTAAAATAGTTAAATTACGCTCAAAATTGCGCTAAACTACCAAACTTATTAATTGCTATACCCTAAGCACTCGCGTACGCAGCAATCACTTTAATTAAACAGGTCAATTTATTATGAGCTTTGATAATCCCGATCACCAATTAGATGCCATAGGCCTTCGCTGTCCAGAGCCAGTAATGATGGTACGTGCTGCTATTCGTAAAATGAGTGATGGTGAAACGTTATTAATAACTGCAGATGACCCATCAACAACTCGCGACATTCCGAGCTTTTGTACGTTTATGGATCACACGCTGGTGGCTAAAGATGCAGCAGAAGCACCGTATAGGTATGTGGTAAAGAAAGGTTTATAAACTGATATAGGTTGGGTTGAGTTTTACGAAACCCAACGTATCTTATAATAATCGAAATAATTTCAATCATCGTATATATCGTTTAACTTATTATCACTCCCCCAGTTACTCGGTAATTTTGAATCTTTGACATATCGATGAAAACTCGAAAAAGACCAATTACTGACTTTAGAAACATATTTATGTTTTACAGGGTTGTAGTGGATATAATTAATATGGTTATTTAAGTCTTCTTCATCTCTAATTTTATGCTCCCAATAACGACGCTGCCAAATCCCGCGCTCTCCCTTCGCTATTCGACTTTTATTACAAAATTCTGTTGCTGGAAGCTCTCGAGAAAAGCCTGATTTTATAAGCCGCCAACGCATTGCGTAATTATTATCGCCTTTTGGTAATTGCCAAATAACATGAAGGTGATCGGGCATGATAACGATTGCAATCGTCTTTATTGGATGCTTTTTTGCCACCTTTGAATATACGCGACGTAATAAATCTATATTTTCCACGAGTAAATACTGAGATCTATCTTCTAAATTTACCGTAAAAAAATAACATGCGCCCGCCTCTAACATACGTTTATAACGCATATTTTTACCTATAAAACAAACAGATAAATAAGAGTATAGATTAGTTTTGTTAATTATAATCAAGGCAAGTTTAAGTCAAACTTATCCACGTTATTGTTGCATACTTATAAAGCTTGTTTCTGGCGTAGGTTGGGTTGAGTTTTACGAAACCCAACGTATTTAATAACCACCAAAATAGTTTTATTCGCCACACATGTTGGGTTTCGCTTCACTCTACCTACGAAATCCCTTTAGTGTTAATACTGAATAAACACAACAACGTCCTTGTCACAAATCGATTAATTCACTCGGGCAGCTTTAAAAATACAGCTATCACTTCTTCGTTATTGTAACTTGTGGTCTGTCGTAGTCGCTGTAATCAATGCTTACTATGTACGTGCCTTTTATTGCTGGCGTATAACTAAAGTAGTTATAAATAGTATTACAGTCTGCGATAGCTGGCTGGCCGAGTGTTAGTTTTTGCCCTGCTGGTTGTGCGTCGCTATAGCCACAGTTGTAACCCTCGCTAAAATCGGCATCCGCTATTTTAAATTCATATACTTTACCAGGGCTAGAAAATTTAACTTGTGCTTGATAAAGCGCAGGACCAACTGATGAGAACTGATACTGAGGCTCTGCATCCCACAGTGTAAAATCGCCACGTAGGTAAATTGTGCGATCGAGTTCTTGTTGTGGCAATACATCGTTAATCGAAATTTGGCTAGTACATGCTGTAAGTAAACCGGCAATTGCTAAAGTTAAAATTCGTTTCATGGAGATCATCAAATGGTGTCCTTTGCATACAGTGAAAACTAAAAAGCCAGCAAAACGCTGGCTTTTAAAATTACTAATCGGTGTTATTTTTGTAAAACAGAAATATCTGCAATACCTAAAAACAATCCGCTTAGCTGGCTTAAAAGCGCAAGACGATTTTGCTTAACAGCTTCATCGTCGGCCATAACCATTACGTTGTCAAAAAAGTTATCAACACTTTCACGAATACCCGCCAATTGACTTAATGCTTCTTGGTAGTTTCCATCTGCGTAAAGTGGTGCAAGGTCAGTCGCAAATTTTGCTACTTGTGATGCAAGTACTTTTTCAGCGTCGTCGCTTAATAAGCTCTCATCAACATTACCTTGGCTGGTGATGTCGTTTTTAGCCAGAATATTGCCTACACGCTTATTAGCTGCTGCAAGCGCTTCTGCTGCGTCTAATGTGCGGAAGTGACTCACGGCTTTAACGCGGCGATCAAAATCAACAGGTTTAGTCGGACGACGTGCAAGCACAGCTTGAATTACGTCTACTTCAATTCCTTCGTCTTGATACCAAGCACGAAAGCGCCCTAGCATAAATTCAAATACGTCAGTTGATACATTTAAGTTAGTTAGCTTGTCGCCAAACAATGTTTGTGATTTAGCTACTAGGTCTAAAATATCAAGTGGCAGCTCTTTTTCTACCATGATACGAAGTGCACCAATGGCAGCACGACGAAGAGCAAATGGGTCTTTGTCACCTTTAGGTGCTTGACCTATACCAAAAATACCCACCAGCGTGTCAAACTTATCAGCAATCGCTACTGCGCAGCTAATTAAGTTTGTAGGTAAGTTATCGCCTGAAAAGCGTGGCATGTACTGCTCGTTTTGCGCTACGGCTACATCTTCGGCTTCACCATCGTGGCGAGCGTAATGCATTCCCATTACACCTTGCACATCGGTAAATTCCATTACCATTTCAGTCATTAAGTCTGTTTTACTTAATAAGCCTGCACGCTGCGCTAACACTTTATCAGCACCTAATTGCTCAGCAATGTAACCCGCAAGTTCACTAATACGCTCAGACTTATCTTTAAGCGTACCAAGTTGCTTTTGGAACAATACGCTATCAAGTGACTCTAGTCGGCTTTCTAGGGTTTTCTTTTTATCGGTCTCAAAGAAAAATTGTGCATCGGCTAAACGCGGGCGTACTACTTTTTCGTTACCAGAAATAACCACACTTGGATCTTTACTCTCGATGTTAGATACAAACAAAAACTTATTTAAAAGTTTGCCGTTTTGATCTAATAACGGAAAGTATTTTTGATCGTCTTTCATGGTGTAAATTAACGCTTCGGCTGGTACATCTAAAAATGCTTCTTCAAATGTTGCCGTTAAAGTAACTGGCCACTCTACAAGTGATGTTACTTCTTCTAGTAAATCTTCATCCATAGCAACAACAGCGTTAACTGCTTTTGCAGCGTCTTCTATTTGCGTACGAATTTGTGCTTTACGTTGTTCGTAATCAGCAATAACGTAAGCAGATTTAAGTACGTCAAAAACGTCATCTGCATGGTTAATGCTAATTTTTTCTGGGTGATGAAAACGATGACCTTGAAGCTGGTTAGTTATTTGCTTACCAAGAATTTCGCCTTCAAGTAATTCGTCACCAAATAAAATAGTTACCGTATGCACTGGTCGAATAAATTGTGTTTTATTCGCGCCCCAACGCATTGGTTTAGGTATTGGCAATTTAGCTAGCGCTTTAGTAATTGCACCTGTCATTAACGCTTTGGTTTCTTGCCCTGCTACTTTAGCAATGTGCAATAACCATGCGCCTTTGTCAGTTTCGAGTGTTTGTGCATCTTTTACTTCAATACCACAACCACGTGCCCAACCCATTGCTGCCTTTGTTGGGTTACCGTCACCGTCAAATGCTGCTTTAGTTGCTGGACCGCGTTTTTCAACTTCTTTGTCTTGTTGCTTAGCTTCAAGCGCTTTTACTTGTAAACCTAAACGACGAGGCGATGCATACCAGCTTACGCCTTGATGTGCTAACTCTAGTGTTTCTAGCTCTGCAGTTAGGTTTGCAGCAAAAGCTTCTGCTAATTTACGCAGTGCTTTTGGAGGCAACTCTTCTGTGCCAATTTCTACTAATAAATTTTGTGCTGACATACTTACTTATCCTTACACAGCGGGAAACCAAGCGCTTCGCGTTTGTCATAGTAACTTTGTGCACACGCTTTTGATAACGCACGAACGCGTAAAATATAACGTTGACGTTCGGTTACCGATATTGCGTGGCGTGCGTCTAGCAAGTTAAATGCATGCGATGCTTTCATTACTTGCTCGTAAGCCGGTAGTGGTAAGTTTGCTTCAATTAACTTTTGGCTCTCTGCTTCACATTTATCAAACTGAGCAAATAAATCATCTACGTTTGCGTGTTCAAAGTTATAAGTAGATTGCTCTACTTCATTTTGATGGAACACGTCGCCGTATGTTACGCGCCCTAGTGGACCGTCTGCCCATACTAAGTCGTAAATACTATCTACGCCCTGAATGTACATTGCTAAACGTTCTAGACCGTAAGTAATCTCACCCGTTACTGGTGAACACTCAATACCGCCAACTTGCTGAAAGTAGGTAAACTGCGTTATTTCCATGCCGTTTAACCAAATTTCCCAACCTAAACCCCACGCACCTAACGTAGGTGATTCCCAGTTGTCTTCTACAAAGCGAACTTCGTGAGTTAGCGTATCGATACCCATAGCCGCTAAAGAGCCTAAATAAAGCTCTTGGATGTTATCTGGCGATGGCTTTAAAACTACCTGAAATTGGTAATAGTGTTGTAAGCGATTTGGATTTTCACCGTAGCGACCATCGGTAGGACGACGACACGGTTGCACGTATGCACTCGCCATTGGCTCTGGACCAATAGACTTTAAAAATGTTTGCGGGTGAAATGTCCCTGCGCCCACTTCCATATCAAGTGGTTGAATAATGACACAGCCTTGCTGTGCCCAATAATCCTGTAAAGCCAGGATCAAACCTTGAAAGGTTTTTACGTCATATTTTTGCATATTTGGCTTTTTACTATCTGAGAAGTAGCGTGAAAATTACCCTTAGTATACCTTGTGCACACTCAGGTTTTAAGCAGTTTGTGTAATTGAAGAAAATAAAAAAGGAGCCATTAGGCTCCTTTTCTGATCTAAGTATTACTTTTTAAACGTCTAGGTTAACTACACGTAATGCGTTAGTTTCAATAAACTCACGACGAGGCTCTACTTGATCCCCCATTAAGGTCGCAAATAATTGATCCGCGCCTACAGCATCTTCAATCGTTACTTGTAACATACGACGTGCATCCGGATCCATTGTCGTTTCCCAAAGCTGGCTTGGGTTCATTTCACCCAGTCCTTTATAACGTTGAATATATAGACCACGTTTAGACTCAGCGATCAACCATTCTAAAGCATCCACAAAGTTATCAACAGGAAGTGTTTTCTCTCCACGTTGAATATAAGCGCCTTCAGTAATGATATTTGCAATGTTAACACCAGTTGCAGCAATACGTTGGTAATCACGTGATGCAATAAAGTCATAACTAAGTACATGTGATTTATCTACACCGTGCTGACGGATATTCACAACTGGGTAGTATAAGTTACGCTCTGTATCATGCTGTGTTTCAGCTTTAAAAATAGTCGCATCTTCATCACGAGCAACTAAGTCATCTACTAATTCTTTAGTCCAAGCAATTACTTTAGCTTCATCTGAAAGGTCTTCTTTTTTCAGCTCGCTTTGGTAAATTAAACGCTCCATTACCGTATTAGGGTATTTACGTTTTAAACGCTCGATTACTTTAACTGTGTTTTGGTAATCGTGTACTATTTTCTCTAACGCTTCACCTTCAACAGCTGACGCATCAGTACTTGTGTACAATGCTGCATTATTAAGTGCAAGCGATGTTAGGTATTCAACAAGCGCTGGGTCATCTTTAATATAGCGCTCTTGTTTACCCTTTTTCACTTTATAAAGTGGTGGTTGAGCAATATAAATATATCCACGCTCAACAATTTCAGGCATTTGGCGATAGAAGAACGTTAGTAGTAATGTACGAATATGAGAACCATCCACGTCCGCATCGGTCATGATGATGATACGATGATAGCGTAGTTTTTCAGGATTATATTCGTCACGCCCAATACCACAACCTAATGCCGTAATTAGCGTTGCTACCTCTTGCGAAGATAACATTTTATCAAAACGTGCTTTTTCTACGTTTAATATTTTACCTTTAAGCGGAAGTATTGCTTGGTTTTTACGGTTACGTCCCTGCTTGGCTGATCCGCCAGCAGAGTCTCCTTCCACTATGTATAGTTCAGATTGTGCAGGATCTTTTTCTTGGCAATCAGCTAACTTACCAGGTAAACCTGCTAAGTCCATTGCGCCTTTACGACGTGTCATTTCGCGGGCTTTACGCGCTGCTTCACGTGCACGTGAGGCATCAATGATCTTACCAACAACAATTTTTGCATCACTTGGGTTTTCTAATAAAAACTCAGTGAATTTTTCAGCCATTGCTTGTTCAACTGCAGATTTAACTTCACTTGAAACTAGCTTGTCTTTTGTTTGTGATGAAAACTTAGGATCTGGAACTTTAACACTAACAACAGCAGTCAAACCTTCACGAGCATCATCACCGGTGGCGTTGCTGGTTGTTTTAGCTTTTTTGTTAAAGCCTTCTTTTTCCATATAGTTATTAAGTGTACGTGTTAGCGCAGATCTAAAACCGGCTAAGTGAGTACCACCATCACGTTGTGGAATATTATTTGTAAAACAGTAAATATTTTCTTGGTATGCATCATTCCACTGCATTGATACTTCAACACTTATACCATCTTCTTCACGTTCATGAGTAAAGTGGAATACACCTTTATGAATAGGTGTTTTATTACGGTTTAAGTACTCAACGAAAGCTTGTATTCCGCCTTCGTATTTAAAGTGATCCGATTTATTTTCTTCACGTTCATCATTTAATATGATGCTCACGCCAGAGTTTAGGAATGAAAGCTCACGTAAACGTTTAGCTAAAATTTCGTAATGGAAATCTAAGTTTGTAAATGTTTGATCGCTCGGCCAAAAACGTAATTCGGTACCTGTTGTTTCAGAGTCACCAATCACAGCTAATGGAGCGTCAGGAACACCCATTGTATAAAATTGCTCATGAAGTTTACCTTCACGGCGAACTGTTAGTTTTAACTTTTCAGAAAGTGCATTTACTACCGAAACACCAACACCGTGTAAGCCACCAGATACTTTGTAAGAGTTGTCATCAAATTTACCACCGGCATGAAGTACCGTCATAATAACTTCGGCTGCTGATACGCCTTCTTCTTCATGGATAGAAGTTGGGATACCACGACCGTTATCTCTTACCGAGACAGAACCATCTAAGTGAATAGTTACATAGATATCATCACAATAACCAGCTAAAGCTTCATCGATAGAGTTATCAACTACCTCAAACACCATATGGTGTAAGCCTGTGCCATCATCGGTGTCCCCAATATACATTCCAGGACGCTTTCTTACTGCGTCTAATCCTTTAAGTACTTTAATACTCGACGAGTCATAATTCTCAGACATGGTTAATCCCACTTATCTTGTTATTAGGTTGCCATGTTTCACGTGGAACATTTGTAGTTCTCGCTGCATGGGTTCCACCACAGCAGAAATACTTTCAGACAAAATTGAAGAGATAAAAATTTGAGAACTGCAGTGAGCAAGTAATTGACCCACTTTCTCTTTTGTATCTTCGCCTAACTCTGAAGGTAGATCATCTATTAGCAATATTGATTGCTTATCTGTTTCTGACTCAATTAAGCTATTCTGCGTTACTTTTAACGCATAAAGCAAAAGCTTTAATTGACCGCGTGAAAATGTATTCTCTACGCTGTTGCCAAAAACACTAAAACTAAAATCGGCCTTATGTGGACCTTTACTTGTAAACCCTTGGCGAGCATCTCGCTCAAAGTTTTGCTCTAATGCATCAGCAAGAGATTCACTCTCTTTCCAACCTGCATTAAAGGTCATTTCTAAATCGCGTATAAGCGTTAATTCTGCACACATTTTATCAAAAAACTGCTGCTTAAACCTACTTATATACGCCATTCTTAATTTATTTATTTGTTCAGCTAGTCTAACAAATTCTTTGTCCCAAAACCTAATTTGGTCAAAATAATTCTTAGGCTTAGTTTTTAATAATGCGTTGCGTTGTTTTAACACTTTATTAAACGATTGCCACAAGAAAAAAAACTCATGTTCCACGTGGAACAAACCTAAATCTAAAAACTTTCTACGTTCTTTTGGTCCACCAAAAAACAATGAATAACTCTCTGGTGTAATAATTTGGACCGGCATGAGTTGAGCGAGTTCTGATATTTTACGGCTTGCCTTACCCTGTATTTTTAAATTGGTTTCACCCGTTTGGGTTTTACTTATACCAATAGGAATAGATAAGTCATGTAGTGCTTTTCTGCCATGTATAACAAACTGCTCTTGCTGATGCTGTATGATACTTTTATGTTTTGGTGTTCTAAAAGATTTGCCGTGAGAAAGGAAATAAATAGCTTCTAAAAGGCTAGTTTTACCACTGCCGTTTTCACCATAAATTATGTTAACGCCATTTACTGGTTCTAGCGTCAATGCCTCAATATTACGAAAATATTTGAGGCTCAAATGACTTAAGCTCATTGTGTATTTATAGTCTTATAAACGCATAGGCATAACAACATACATTGCTTCTTCATCACCCGCACCTTCAATTAGTGCACTGCTGTTTGAATCAGCTAATGTAAATAGTACATCTTCGGTTTTTAATGTATTTAACACATCAAGTACATAAGATACGTTAAAACCTATTTCTAGGTCAGCGCCTTCGTAACTTACTTCAACAACCTCTTCAGCTTGTTCTTGCTCTGGGTTATTGGCTGTAATTTTTAATAAACCATTTGATAAGTTTAAACGAACACCACGAAATTTTTCATTAGATAAAATAGACACACGTTGAAACGCATTGCGTAACCATTCGCGGTTAGCCGTAATTACCTTATCGCCACCACGGGGTAATACTCGACGATAATCAGGAAATCGTCCATCTACCAATTTACTAGTAAACGTAAATTCGAGATCGATAATACGAATATGGTTAGCACCAAACTGAATTGTAACTAGTTCATCGTCTGCGACCATAAGGCGCATAATTTCTTGCACACCTTTACGCGGAATAATTAGCTGGCGCTGCGTATTAAGCGATTGTGTTAATTGCTTTTGTGCAATAGCTAAACGATGCCCATCAGTAGCAACAGTTTTTATATCAGTATTATCTACTTCAAACGACATGCCGTTTAAGTAATAACGAACATCCTGATTTGCCATTGAAAAATGAGTGCTTTCGAGTAATTTACGTAACTCTAAGCGGGTAAGTTGAAATTCAACCTCTCCATCCCATTCTTCTAAATTAGGAAAATCATCAGCTGATAAAGTTGTTAAAGAAAAACGACTTTTACCACTGGTTAAAAGTAATTGATGTTCTTGTAAGCTCAAAGTAAGGTCTGAACCGTCTGGTAGACTTTTACAAATATCGAGTAATTTTTTAGCGGGTAACGTTAGTTTTGTATCGGCAACATTATCACCTACAAATACGCCAGAAACGAGTTCAATTTCAAGGTCGGTCCCTGTCATTGAAAGTTGTCCGTTTTCTACCACTAACAATACGTTAGATAAAATTGGCAATGTGTGTTTGCGCTCAATCGCACCCGACACTTGCACTAATGGCTTTAAAAATTGTTGTCTTGATATTGTTATTTGCATAATAAAGTCAGCCCTAAGATGACAATGTTCTTATTAAGTTTTGGTAATCTTCTTTTATTTCGTGGCTCTCATCACGTAGTGATTTAATTTTACGACACGCATGTAATACAGTGGTATGGTCTCGACCTCCAAACGCATCACCAATCTCAGGTAAGCTGTGATTAGTTAGCTCTTTAGACAATGCCATAGCTACTTGACGAGGTCTTGCTATAGAGCGACTGCGACGCTTTGATAAGAGATCTGATATACGAATTCGGTAATACTCAGCAACCGTACGCTGAATGTTATCTATGGTAACCAGTTTATCCTGCAAGGCAAGTAAATCGCGTAGTGCTTCTTTTACAAAATCAATAGAAATTGGACGACCCGTAAAATTAGCATTAGCAATCACACGATTAAGTGCACCTTCTAATTCACGTACGTTTGAGCGTAATTTTTTGGCAATAAAAAAAGCAACTTCATGCGGTAAATTAATTTTACTTTGCTGGGCTTTTTTCATCAAAATTGCAACGCGTGTTTCAAGCTCTGGCGGCTCAATCGCAATTGTTAAACCCCAACCGAATCGTGATTTAAGGCGATCTTCAACCCCTTCAATCTCTTTTGGATAACGGTCAGAAGTTAAAATAATTTGTTGGTTACCTTCAAGTAATGCATTAAAGGTATGAAAAAACTCTTCTTGTGAGCGTTCTTTATTAGCAAAAAATTGGATGTCATCGATCATCAATGCATCAACACTTCTGTAATAACGCTTAAATTCTTCAATTGCGTTATTTTGTAGTGCTTTTACCATATCTTGCACAAAGCGCTCAGAGTGCATATAAACAATTTTAGCATCTGGCTTGTTAGCCAATATACCGTTGCCTACTGCATGTAATAAGTGAGTTTTACCTAAACCAGTTCCACCATATATAAAGACAGGGTTAAAAGCCGAACCAGGATTGTCAGCTATTTGTGTAGCAGCAGCTTTAGCTAATTGGTTTGACTTACCTTCTACAAAGCTATCAAAAGTATAATTTTCTTTTATATTAGATTTGTAATTTGATTTAGGCGCAGGTTCAACAACTGGTTTTGGTTGACGTAATTGCTGTTTTGCTGACGTTTGCGCACCAGGTGTAGATTGTGCATCAATAGCAGGTGCAACTTGGGCATTAACCAAGGGCTTACTGCCCACATCAAAACGTAACTCAGGGGCTTCAACACCACAAATTTCGACTAAAAGTTCGTTAATTCTATTTAAATACTTTTCTCTCACCCAATCAAGCACAAAGCGATTAGGTGCGTAAATCGTCAAGGTATCTTCGGTACTTTCTGCTTGAAGTGGTCTTACCCACATACTGAACTGCTGCGAAGGCAATTCATCTTGCAATACATATAAACAACTTTGCCAAACCGACAGATACACAGTTAAACTCCCAGAGATATAATTTTTATTCCCGCACATCATTAATGATTAAAAATCATCCATTTATTGCGTTAAAATGGTCTAATAAGCGACCCAAGGCCGAGTATTATGAAGATACTTTATCCACAAGTAAAAGATTGATTTTTATTAAATTGTTGATATCGATGTATAAATATATTAACAGACTGATTTAAAACAGCTTTTATTTAAAAGCTTGATGACAGATCATAACAAAAACAGACTAAGATCGCGAACCAAATTTACGATCCATTTTACTTTTCCCCTGCTTTTATTCACTTTTTATACAAGGGCTGTGGAAAACTCTTTATTAATGATGATCCTAGAGGATCATCCTTTATGATCTACATTAACTATATAATAAACACTAAGTGTGTAGTGTAATTATGATTGACTTTAATGTGTTTCTTCTATAATATCTCGCGCTCGCAATGGCACCTATGCCAGGATCGCGACCTGCGTAGGATGTTTTAACTTTAACCGATCGGATGAGATTGTTATGAAAAGAACTTTTCAACCTAGCGTTTTAAAACGCAAACGTGCACACGGCTTCCGTGCTCGCATGGCAACTGTAAATGGCCGTAAAGTATTAGCACGTCGCCGCGCTAAAGGCCGCAAAGTTCTTTCTGCTTAATATATAAGTGGAAGACTTTAGCTTTGGCAGGGAGTTACGTCTGTTAACTCCCTCGCATTACTCTCGTATATTTAATGAACCCGCTCGGGCTGCAACTCCTTTCTTTACTCTATTAGCTAAACCAAATGACCAAGATAAACCTAGGTTAGGTCTTACTGTTGCTAAAAAACGTGTAAAAAAGGCATGCCAACGAAACCGTATTAAACGTCTTGCTCGCGAAAGTTTTCGTTTAAATCAACACAATATAGATAATATCGATATTGTGCTTATGGTAAAAAATGGTATCGATGATCAGTCTAATGAAGAATTAACCAAGCAACTTACTAAGTTATGGCGAAAAATTAACGAACGCTGTAAGCCAGGCGCTCCTAAACCGCCACCTTTTAAGAAACGCCCAAACAAATCAGCTAAATCCAATAAACAAACCCAATAGCAATAGAATTGCAGGGTTAATTAATGTATCTTTAGCTCACCTTTTAATCATGCATTTAAAATTTCTAATTGAGTCTTTAAATACATGATATCTATCTCACTAAACTTAAGTAGGGGCATAAACATCATGAGGTTACTTAAACCACTTGTTGCTTTACCGAGGTTTTGTTTAGTGTTATTTATCCGCGGTTATCAAAAGTGGATTAGCCCGCTGTTAGGTCCGCATTGTCGTTTTAATCCAAGCTGCTCACATTATGCAATTCAAGCAATTAATTTGCATGGATTTATAAAAGGTAGTTGGTTAGCTTTAAAACGCATATTAAAATGCCATCCTTTACATTCAGGTGGAAATGACCCCGTCCCTGAAAAATTAACCCATATTAACCACCAACACGAGAAATAAGAGCTGTTATGGAATCGCAACGCACGTTTTTATTAATTGGCCTAATGCTAGTGTCGTTTTTATTATTCCAAGAATGGGATAATGATTACAACAAGCCTAAAGTCGATCCAAGTGCCACAACACAAACACTACAAGCAAATTCACCAGAGTCGGATGATTATATCCCTTCATCGTCAGATTCTGATTTACCCGCTTCAGCAACTTTAGCTAAGCGCTCAGTGATTGAAATTACAACTGACGTTTTTAAAGTTAAAATTGACACCAAAGGCGGTGACATTGTTGAAACAGACTTACTTCAATACGAAGATACTAAAGGTAGTGATACACCTTATATGCTTCTTGGTGAGATTGATGGTAGTAAGCAATACTTTTCACAAAGTGGCTTAATTGGTTTAAATGGCCCTGATGCATCAGCTAACGGTCGCCCTACTTACAAAACAGAACAAAAGTCATATACCTTAACGGGTGATGAGCTTCGCGTTCCGCTTCAGTTTACTGATAGCAACGGTGTTAACTTTACAAAAACATATGTATTCAAAAAAGGTCAATATGATGTTGGCTTAGAATACAAAGTTAACAACACCACCAGCGCACCACTTCAAGTACAGCTATACACGCAAATTAAGCGTACTGTACAAGAAAAAGGCAGCATGGTTGATCAAAACTATTTAGGCGCTGCATACGGTACTGACGAAGAACCATACGAAAAGTATAGTTTTTCTGATATGGCTGATAAAAACTTAAACAAGAGTACTCAAGGTGGTTATGTTGCATTTATACAGCATTACTTTGTAAGTGCTTGGGTTCCAATGCAGGATCAATCAAATACACTTTATAGCTTAATTACAAAAAGTAATGCCGCTATTATTGGTGCTAAAGATCCCGCTGTAAATATTCAAGCTGGTAGTGAGCAAACACTAACTGCTATTTACTATATGGGTCCAAAAGAGTCTGATATTCTTGAAGCTATTCATCCAGACCTAGACTTAACTGTAGATTACGGTTGGTTATGGTTTATTTCGCAACCTTTATTTGTATTGCTAAAATGGCTACACAGCATTTTAGGTAATTGGGGTGTAGCAATTATTGCCATCACTATTATCGTAAAATCGTTAATGTATCCACTTACAAAAGCGCAATACACCTCAATGGCTAAAATGCGTGCCCTACAGCCTAAAATGGCAGCTCTTAAAGAAAAGTTTGGTGATGACCGTCAAAAGTTCGGCCAAGCAACTATGGAAATGTACAAAAAAGAAAAAGTTAACCCTATGGGTGGTTGCTTCCCTATTTTGTTACAAATGCCAATTTTCTTAGCCTTGTTCTATGTATTCTTAGAATCGACAGAACTTCGCCATGCTGAATTTATTTTTTGGTTAAATGACCTTTCTGCACAAGACCCGTACTACGTATTACCAATCTTATTTGGTGCGAGTATGTTTGTGACTCAAAAACTACAACCTATGACGGTTACTGATCCAATGCAGCAAAAAATGATGACCTTTATGCCGGTTATCTTCTCTGTATTCTTCTTATGGTTCCCATCTGGTTTAGTTCTTTACTGGTTAGTGTCTAACCTTATTTCTATTGTCCAGATGTTGATCATCTACCGTGGCATGGAAAAGAAAGGAATTAAAGTAAGAGGCTAACTAAGCTCCTACTTATATAAAGGCGACTTCGGTCGCCTTTTTTATTGCTTGTTTTTCACCACAGCTATTCGCTACAAATAAATCCATAGGTTACAATACCGCCATAAAGTTACTTATCGTTGGCAAATTAATAGCATGATAAATCAAGATACAATTGCAGCACAAGCAACTGCCCCCGGACGTGGTGGTGTTGGTATTATTCGCGTTTCAGGCAGCCTTGCTAAAAGTGTCGCCGAAAAAGTAGTCGGTAAAATTCCTAAAGTTCGCTACGCCGATTACGTGCCATTTAAAAGCCTAGCTGGCGAGCAACTTGACCAAGGTATTGCAATTTACTTTGCCGGGCCTAACTCATTTACAGGCGAAGATGTACTTGAGCTACAAGGTCATGGTGGTCCTGTAGTACTTGATATGCTACTTAAAGAAATTAGTAAAATCGAGGGCGTTCGTTTAGCAAAACCAGGTGAGTTTTCTGAGCGCGCATTTATGAACGACAAGCTTGATTTAACTCAAGCTGAAGCCATCGCCGACTTAATTAATGCTACCAGTGAGCAAGCCGCTAAAAGCGCCCTGCAATCGCTACAAGGTGAATTTTCTAAGCACATAGAAACACTCGTAGAAAAAGTAATTCATTTACGCATGTACGTAGAAGCGGCCATTGATTTTCCTGATGAAGAAATTGATTTTTTATCAGATGGTAAAGTGTCAGGCGACTTAGACGCCATTATTACTCAGCTTAATACCGTAACCAATCAAGCCAAGCAAGGCAGCATCATGCGCGAAGGTATGCGTGTTGTTATTGCAGGTCGCCCTAATGCGGGTAAATCAAGCCTACTTAACGCTCTAGCTGGGCGTGAAGCCGCTATTGTAACAGAAATAGCAGGTACTACTCGCGACGTACTACGAGAACATATACATATAGATGGTATGCCACTGCATATTATAGATACAGCAGGTCTTCGTGAAAGCCCTGATCGCGTAGAACAAATAGGTATTGAGCGTGCATGGGATGAAATAAACCAAGCAGATCGCGTTTTATTTATGCTTGATGGCACGGACACTGTAGATACAGACCCACACAAAATTTGGCCTGAATTTATGGCAAAATTACCAGAAGGTATGGGCGTTACTGTCATCAGAAATAAAGCCGATTTATCGGGTGATATAGTGGGCATGGAGCAAGAACAACAATACCCGGTTATCAGCTTAAGTGCTAAAAATGCTGACGGTATTGAACTTGTACGCGAGCATTTAAAAGCCTGTATAGGCTTTCAAGGCGCAACAGAAGGTGGCTTTATGGCGCGCCGTCGTCATTTAGATGCACTAGAGAGTGCTGCGTATCATTTAGAAACAGGTAAAACACAATTAGAAATGCACATTGCTGGTGAAATACTCGCTGAAGAACTACGTTTAACACAGCAGTATTTAAACGAAATAACCGGTGAATTTACCTCAGACGACTTACTTGGCAAAATATTTAGCTCGTTTTGTATTGGTAAATAACTAGAAAACATGTAAATCTAAAGGGGGGATTAACCCCCCTTAATCAAATACTTAATAATACTCAGATAAGTAAAGAGATAACTCTTTATAAAACGCTTCTAAGTTAGGTTCACCTTTTCCATTTTGCTGTAATAGCCATTTTTTAACTTTAAAACTAACTACAGCACCTTGCTTGATACAAAACCGCTCGTCATAAACATAAAAGTCTAACGATCTACCCCAGGAGTAAGAATGACAGTTAATAAATCCTTTATTCTCATAATAATTAGCCACTGCAATATTAGAAATGATCCCAGTAGGTACGCCTATACATGTGCAAAATAAAACGGTTTTTACGATTAAACCAACTATCTTTTTATCTGGGCGTCGATTAATTAAGCCATGAGCAAACATATAGGTAACTATGAGCAAAAGCGGAATAAAACAAAGAAAACCAAAAGCACTTCCTTTTTGTTTTAAAAAATAGATTTCGCCCATACTCACACCATTTATGGTGTCGACTAATTTTAAAGCTTCATCAAAAAAACTATATATTAAAAAAAGTAAAATCCAAATTAAAGAAATATAACAAATAATTTTTTTTAATAAACTATCTTCAGGTTTGAGAACCGCCTCATAAAACTTCAAAAATGTCTCCAAAGTTTAAAATTTTAAATATATTATTTAGCTTTTAAGCACTTCACCTAGTTGCTTTTGTGATGATATAAGAGCTTTTAAACTAATATTTTTAGTAAACTGCTTTCTTTATTGATTAAAAAACAGTTCATTTCATCAATTAAAACCGTGTGTTTTATGCTTTTTTTAGCCTAATAATGCATAAATATCTGAGTATTTGTCACTTTGTTTATCTGTGTAAAAGCATAAATTAACCTAAATTTTGGATAATAAACAACTTATCTACGAAACAAAAAAAGAGTTTTTGAGCTGTATTTTTATTCTAATTGGACAAATACAAAGTTTAATTTAGCGTATCTAGGAAAAATATAGCAATATTTGAAATCGAAAATAACACTTACAAAGTCGTTTTTTTCAATTCACTTACTAAAATACATAAAAATAAGTGATCTAAATATGCATTAAATTAAAAATATCTCGATCACTTATCCACAATTGCTAATTTTTAGCTAAAATAAATGACAAAATTAGGTAACTAGGTCATAAAAAGCTCACGATCAATATTAATTGATCTGTTTATCAGCCTATTTTAAATTAATTTCATTAGATCTACCTTTTTAGATCATTTAATAAAATTATTTTGGATCTAAATTTAGAGTTATCAACAAGCTTTATATCCACATTATGATCAACAGGTGATTAAAAATAAAATACTATCATCCCTTGCACTTTCCTATCTATAAAATCAATAACTTAGAAATAAAAAAGCAATTAAATGATCAACTTAAGCAAAGCTTTCCCCAACCTTATCAACAAGTTGATCAGAAGATTACATTTAAATATAAATTGTTAACCTCAATTTAATCAATAACTTAAATAGCTTTATATGCGTTAGTATAAATTTACAGCAAAATTAGTTATACAAAAAAGCAGTCTTAACTTTACTGTTATGCTCACTCAGTTATCATATGCGTTAATTAAAACTAATGTGATCACTAATATTCATGAGTTCAGTAAATATTATCGTTGGTAGTCAAATGGGATCAGCCGAGTATGTTGCAGAGCAACTAAGTGACGAGCTAAATAATCAAGGTATTGATACACAACTACATGATCAACCAGTGTTTAGTGATATTGATCAACACAATACGATTTGGTTAATTTGTACCTCTACTTATGGCGCAGGTGATTATCCTGAGAACCTCATTAACTTTGTTGATGATTTAGCTCAAACTGATGATTTATCTAATTTAAAATATTCAGTCATTGCCTTAGGTGATACCAGTTATGACACTTATAACCTTGCTGGGCGCAATATAGATGCGTTATTAACAGATAAAAAAGCAATAAGAGTAGCAGAACGGTTAGAGCTTAATATTACTGATGAAGCGCTTCCAGAAGACACTGCTTTAGCTTGGTTAGACTCTTGGATAGCTAAAACAGGTTTAAAATAGAGAGATCAAGCTAAAAAACATTAATAAAGTTACCCACAATTTACTAATAATTTAATAAGTTTTGTGGATAACTAATGTTTAAACTGTTTTTTAAAGCATGCTTATCCATGGGATAAGATCCGGCTGATGTAGGCCTGTGCATAAAGTGCCTTTTTGATCAGAGCTTATTCGCCTGATGATCCGATCATATTAACACCTTTAGATCTGATCTAATTTCATGTTTTAAATAAAGATCTAAACCTTATCAACAGAAAAGTCGATCAGTAGTAGTAATAGTAATAAAAGATCTCTTTAAAAGATCCTTTATATTATTAGAGATCACCCACTTAGATCTTGAGCACTGTTTAATCATTTATCTTCTGCTAATTTCTAGGTAGAATACGCTCCCCTTTGAAGTTTACTGGTTTGATTTAAGTAGGATCCCATAAATGATTTTTCACGAAAATTTTGACGTTATCGTAGTCGGTGGTGGACATGCTGGCACTGAAGCCGCATTAGCAGCTGCTCGTATGGGAATGAATACCCTGCTGCTAACTCACAATATGGATACCCTTGGTCAGATGTCTTGTAACCCAGCAATTGGTGGCATTGGCAAAGGTCATTTGGTTAAAGAAATTGATGCGCTAGGCGGTGCAATGGCACAGGCCATTGATAAAGGCGGGATCCAATTTCGTACGTTAAATTCTTCTAAAGGACCAGCTGTTCGTGCAACTCGAGCACAGGCTGATCGCGCTTTGTACAAAGCGGCTATTCAAACAACGTTACAAAACCAAGAAAACTTAAAGATTTTTCAACAATCGTGTGATGATCTTATTGTTGAAAACGATCGTGTTACAGGCGTAGTTACTCAGATGGGTTTACGTTTTAGTGCCCCAAGCGTAGTTTTGACTGTAGGTACTTTTTTAGGTGGTTTAATTCATATTGGATTAGAAAACTACAAAGGTGGTCGTGCAGGAGATCCTCCTTCGATTGCCTTAGCTGATCGCTTACGTGAACATCCGTTTAGAGTAGATCGTTTAAAAACGGGTACTCCACCACGTATTGATGCACGTACTGTTGATTTTACTAAAATGGAAGCACAACCAGGTGATACACCTACTCCTGTATTTTCATTTATGGGTAAGCAAGCTGATCACCCACAACAAATACCGTGTTACATCACTTACACAAACGAAAAAACACACGATGTTATTCGTAAAAATTTACATCGCTCACCTATGTACTCGGGTGTAATTGAAGGTATTGGTCCACGTTACTGCCCTTCAATTGAAGATAAGATTGTTCGTTTTGCTGATAAAGATAAACATCAAATTTTTGTTGAACCAGAAGGTTTAACATCATACGAATTATATCCGAATGGTATTTCTACTAGTTTACCATTTGACGTACAACTTGAAATTGTGCAGTCGATTACTGGTTTTGAAAATGCACATATTTGTCGACCTGGTTATGCAATTGAATATGATTACTTTGACCCACGTGATTTAAAACAGTCTTTAGAAACTAAATTTATTGAAGGCTTATTTTTTGCTGGTCAAATTAATGGTACTACCGGTTATGAAGAAGCTGGTGCGCAGGGCTTAATTGCAGGCATGAATGCAGCGTTGAAAGTACAAGGTAAAGATTCTTGGACACCACGTCGTGATGAAGCTTATGTTGGCGTATTAATCGACGACTTAGCAACACTGGGTACAAAAGAACCTTACCGCATGTTTACTAGTCGTGCTGAATACCGTTTATTACTTCGTGAAGATAATGCTGATATTCGTTTAACTGAAAAAGGTCGTGAATTAGGTCTTGTTAATGACGAACGCTGGCAGGCATTTAACGAAAAAATGGAAGTGATCGAAAAAGAGAAACAACGTGTTAAAGATACGTGGATCCATAAAGATCACCCTGTTATTGATCAAGTAAATGCATTACTAAAAACGCCGTTGACACGTGAAGCAAGTTTAGAAGAGCTCCTTCGTAGACCAGAGATCCGTTACAACGATCTTATGGCTATTGAAGGGCTTGGATCTGAATTTACAAATAAAGCAGCATTAGAGCAAGTTGAGATCCATACTAAGTACGCTGGTTATATTGCGCGCCAACAAGATGAAATCAATAAACAGCTTCGTCATGAAGAGACTATTTTACCTAAAGAGTTTGATTATAAAACCGTATCTGGGTTGTCAAATGAGGTAGTTGCCAAGCTTATTGAGTCTCGTCCTGACACTATTGGTCAAGCATCGCGTATTTCTGGTATCACCCCAGCGGCTATTTCGCTATTATTAGTGTATCTGAAGAAGCAAGGCTTGTTGCGCAAATCTGCGTAACGGTAAGGGTACATAGTGTTAAAGCAACAATTAACTACATTGTTAGCGCAAACTGATATTGCGCTAACAGAAAAACAACAGCAGCAGCTGGTTCGTTACGTCGAGTTATTAGATAAATGGAACAAAGCTTATAATTTAACCTCAGTACGCTTACCTGAAGAAATGATGATCAAGCATATTATGGATAGTTTAGTTGTTGCACCTCATTTACCCGGTCATCATTATATTGATGTTGGTACGGGTCCTGGCTTACCAGGCATTGTATTAGCTATTGCATTACCTGATACGCATTTTGTGCTATTAGATAGTTTAGGCAAACGTGTTCGATTTTTAATGCACGTGAAACATGAGCTTGGGCTTGATAACGTTACCCCTGTGCAGTCAAGAGTTGAAGAATATCAACCAAGTGTTAAATTAGACGGCGTACTAAGTCGTGCATTTGCCTCTTTGCAAGACATGGTAAAATGGTGTTCACACTTAATTGATAATTCAGGTAAATTTATAGCCCTCAAAGGTATATTCCCTAGTGAAGAGCTAGAGTCGCTACCTGAAGGCATTAAGTTTGAGAAAAAAATTGCATTAGAAGTACCTAAATTAGATGCACAACGACATTTAATTATTCTTTCTAAAGACTAGGGATCAGAGACACTGTGGCAAAAGTCATCGCATTAGCAAATCAAAAAGGCGGAGTGGGTAAAACTACAACTGCTGTTAACCTCGCTGCGTCTATGGCTGCAACGAAACGTAAAGTGCTGTTAATTGATCTAGACCCGCAAGGTAATGCAACTATGGGTAGCGGCGTAGATAAGTATGGCGATGTGCCAACTATTTATGACTTACTTATTGAAGATAAGCCTATCGAAGACGTTATTATTAAAGAGACATCAGGTGAATACCACATGATAGCTGCAAACGGTGATGTAACCGCTGCAGAAGTTAAATTGATGGAGTTATTTGCCCGTGAAGTACGTCTTCGCAATGCGCTCGAAAAAATTCAGGACCAGTACGAATTTATTTTTATTGACTGCCCACCTTCTCTAAATATGTTAACTGTAAATGCAATGGCTGCTGCTGATTCTATTTTAGTGCCAATGCAATGCGAATATTATGCATTAGAAGGGTTAACTGCATTAATGGATACGATTACACAACTTGCTAGATTAGTTAATCCTAAATTACAAATCGAAGGCATACTTCGTACTATGTACGATCCGCGTAATCGATTAGCAAATGATGTGTCAGAACAACTAAAACAACATTTTGGTGATAAAGTATACCGTACTGTAATCCCACGTAATGTACGTTTAGCGGAAGCCCCAAGTTTTGGTACTCCTGCTATGTACTATGACCGGGCATCAAGTGGCGCTAAAGCTTATTTAGCACTTGCTGGCGAAATGTTACGCAGAAAAGAAAAAACAGCGTCCGTTGTCGCCTAACTTTGAGGTAAAAAAATAACATGTCTGCTAAAAAACGAGGTCTAGGCCGAGGACTCGATGCGCTTTTAAGTTCGTCAAAACCTGCACCAAGCGTAAGCAAGGAACAAGACACATCAAACGTGACTGATGCTATGCAAAAAGCTGCAGCTAATAATAGTGAATTGCAAAAGCTTCCTATCGAGTTTTTACATTCGGGTAAATACCAGCCTCGTAAAGATATGTCTGAAGAGGCGCTTGAAGAACTAGCAAGCTCTATTCGCTCTCAAGGTATTATTCAGCCAATAGTTGTTCGCCCAGTGGCACACAATAGTTTTGAAATTATTGCTGGTGAACGTCGTTGGCGTGCAGCGCAAATAGCTAAGCTTGATACTGTACCGTGTATTATTAAAGACGTGCCAGATGAAGCCGCTGTTGCAATTGCATTAATTGAAAATATTCAACGTGAAGATTTAAATGCAATGGAAGAAGCCGTTGCACTTAATCGTTTACTTATAGAATTTGAGCTAACACATCAGCAAGTAGCCGATGCGGTAGGTAAATCACGAACAACGGTGACTAATTTACTACGGTTAAATAATTTAAATAGTGATGTAAAAATTTTGTTAGAACATGGTGACATCGAAATGGGCCATGCTCGTTGTTTATTGGCTCTTGAAGGTGAGGCACAATCAGATGCGGCTCGTTTAGCTGTTGCTAAAGCACTTACTGTTCGTGAAACCGAAAAGCTAGTTCGCTCAATTCTAGAACCTATGCCAGCGAAAGAAATAACAGAAAAAGACCCAGATGTTAAACAGTTAGAGCAACAACTAGCTGAAAACTTAGGTGCCAAAGTAGAAATAAATTACAATAAAAAAGGCAAAGGTAAGCTTGTTATTTCTTATACCAATTTAGACGAACTTGACGGCATTTTAAACCGCATTAATCAAGACAATACCCACCATTAGTTTTATACATGTCTAAAAAGAGACATTTGTAACTATTTCGTGTTACAAAACGTCTACTCAAGTTGCAAAACTGGCAGGATTAAGTATAATTTCGCCAGTTTTCACACCCTAACAATTAGAACGCAATAAAGGTTAACTAACCGTGACTAATAAGTTAGCGAGTCCATATAGACTTGCCGTATTAAAGTTAATTTGCCTTCAGGGTGTTGTAGCATTAATTGCTGCTGTAATTATTTTTTTAAGTTCGGGAGTCAATGCCGCACTTTCATCACTTGCTGGTGGAGTTGTTGCAGTACTTCCACACTTTGTATTTGCGCTCTATGCATTCAGATATATGGGTGCTAGTCGAGCAAATCAAGCGTATGCCTCGTTAAAGCGCGGCAACGGATTAAAATTTATGCTAACAATCATATTGTTTGCGCTGGTTCTAAAGTCGTTTCCGGTAATATTATTACCTTTTTTTAGTACTTATATACTTGCGCTATTTACTGGATTGTTTGCACCCGTTTTTTTTAAACATTAACTTTTGGGATATAACATGGCAGCAGAAGAAGTTACTCTATCTGGCCATATCCAGCACCATTTGACCAATGCTAAGATGTGCTCGACCGATACAGGTCTTGCCTTCAATAAAGCATGTACGGACAGTGGATTCTGGACATGGCATATAGATACCCTCGCATGGTCTATCGGTTTAGGTCTTATATTTTTATGGATCTTTCGTAGTGCCGCTAAAAAATCAACACTAGGTGTACCTGGAAAATTTCAATGCTTCATTGAAATAATCGTAGAATTTGTTGGCGACAACGTACGCGATACTTTCCATGGTAAAAGCAAGCTTATTGCACCATTAGCCTTAACGATTTTCGTTTGGGTGTTCTTAATGAACTTAATGGATTTAATACCAGTTGATTTCCTTCCAGCATTTGCAGGTTTTGTTGGTGAAACAGCATTTGGTATGGATTCACACGATGTGTACATGAAAATTGTACCAACGACTGACATTAATATGACTTCAGCGCTAGCGCTGGGTGTATTTATATTAATGGTTGGCTTTTCAATCAAAATAAAGGGCATTGGCGGGTTTATTAAAGAGTTAACTCTTCATCCGTTTAGCTCAAATAATATGCTGGTTCAAATTCTTTTGATACCATTTAACTTATTACTTGAACTGATAGCACTCGTTTCTAAACCGTTTTCATTAGCATTACGTTTGTTTGGTAACTTATATGCAGGTGAGTTGATTTTCATCTTGATCGGCGCTATCGGATTTCTGCAATTACCATTGCATTTTGTGTGGGGAGTATTCCACATATTAGTTATTACACTACAAGCATTCTTATTTATGATGCTGACAATTGTATACCTAAGCATGGCAAGCTCAGATAATCACTAATTTTTAGATTTACAATTTTACTTTTACTTTTAACTTTACAATTGAAACTTTGGAGAAAAAAATGGAACTAGTATTAGGTCTTAAATACATCGCAGTAGCTTTACTAATCGGCTTTGGTGCAATCGGCACAGCAATTGGTTTTGGTAACATGGGCGGTAAATTCCTTGAAGCATGTGCGCGTCAACCTGAGCTTGCACCTTCGCTACAAGTTAAGATGTTTATTCTTGCTGGTCTAATCGATGCTGTAGCAATGATTGGTGTTGGTATCGCTATGGTATTGTTGTTCGTACTTTAATTTTATTTTTTGAACAGCTTACTATTTAAGGAGGAGCGGTTGTGAATTTAAACGCCACTCTTATCGGTGAATTGATTGCGTTTACGGTGTTCGTATTATTTTGTATGAAATACGTATGGCCACCACTAAACGGTGCAATTGAAGCTCGCCAGAAAAAAATCGAAGATGGTTTAGCTGCCTCTGATAGAGCCGAAAAAGACTTAGAACTTGCGCAAAAGAAAGCTGCTGAACAGCTTAAAGATGCAAAAGCTCAAGCGGCTGATATCATTGATCAAGCTAAAAAACGTGCAGTGCTAATTGTTGACGAAGAAACACTTCGTGGTCAACAAGAGCGTGAAAATATCATTGCTCAAGGGCACTCTGAAATTGAGTCTGAACGTAATCGTGTAACAGAAGAGCTACGTAAGCAAGTAGCAACTCTAGCAGTGATTGGCGCAGAACGTATTTTAGAGCGTGAAATTAATCAAGCCGCACATAGTGACATCGTTGAAAAACTTGTCGCTGAGCTGTAATTAGGAGGGTATGAGCATGTCTAAATTGACTACTATCGCTCGCCCATACGCTAAAGCGGCTTTTGAACTTGCCGTTGAAAAAGGCACTATTGAAAGTTGGAACGATATGTTGTTCTTTGCTGGCCATGTAGCCAGCAATGAGCAGGCATCTTCGATTTTAGCCGGTATGCCTACTGCTACTGCACAAGCTGAATTATTTATTCAACTTTGTGCTGAGCAGCTCAACGAACAAGGTCAGAACCTAGTTAAGGTGATGGCTGAAAATGGACGTTTGATCGCTCTACCTGAGGTTGCACAGTTATTTGCTGAATTTAAAGCAGAATACGATAAAGAAATCGAAGTTGATGTGATTTCTGCAACCCCTCTTGTTGCTGCGCAACAAGAGTCATTGGTAGCGGTACTTGAAAAACGTTTCGCACGCAAAGTTAAGCTGAATTGTAGTGAAGACGCGTCAGTTGTTGGTGGACTTATTATTAGGTCTGGTGACACTGTAATCGACGGCACTATTCGCGGTAAATTAAACCGCTTAGCCACAACACTACAATCGTAATTGGGAAAAAGAGCATGCAACTTAATTCCACTGAAATTTCAGATCTGATCAAACAACGTATTGAGAAGTTCGAAGTTGTAAGTGAAGCTCGTAACGAAGGTACTATTGTATCTGTTACTGACGGTATCATCCGCATCCACGGTCTTGCTGACTGTATGCAAGGTGAAATGATTGAGCTTCCTGGCAGCCGTTATGCTATCGCACTAAACCTTGAGCGTGACTCAATTGGTGCAGTAGTAATGGGTCCTTACGCTGACCTTACTGAAGGCGTAAAAGTATATACAACTGGTCGTATTTTAGAAGTTCCTGTTGGTCCTGGTCTACTTGGTCGTGTTGTAAACACACTAGGTGCTCCAATCGATGGTAAAGGCGCTCTAGATAATGACGGGTTTGAACCTGTAGAAAAAATTGCACCAGGTGTAATCGAGCGTAAATCTGTAGATGAGCCAGTTCAAACTGGTTATAAATCTATTGATGCTATGATTCCAGTTGGTCGTGGTCAACGTGAACTTATCATTGGTGACCGCCAAACAGGTAAAACTGCTCTAGCAATCGATGCAATCATCAATCAAAAAGACACAGGCGTTAAGTGTGTGTACGTTGCGATTGGTCAAAAAGCGTCTACTATTGCAAACGTAGTTCGTAAATTAGAAGAGCATGGTGCACTAGCAAATACTATCGTAGTTGTTGCATCTGCTTCTGAATCTGCGGCACTTCAGTACTTAGCACCGTTCGCGGGCTGTACTATGGGTGAATACTTCCGTGACCGTGGTGAAAACGCATTAATCGTATATGATGATTTGTCTAAGCAAGCAGTTGCTTATCGTCAAATTTCATTACTACTTAAGCGTCCACCAGGCCGTGAAGCATACCCAGGTGACGTATTCTATCTTCACTCTCGTCTTTTAGAACGTGCATCGCGTGTAAACGCAGATTACGTTGAAAAGTTCACCAATGGTGAAGTGAAAGGTAAAACTGGTTCATTGACGGCATTGCCAATCATTGAAACTCAAGGCGGCGACGTTTCTGCGTTCGTACCGACTAATGTTATCTCTATCACCGATGGTCAGATCTTCTTAGAAACTGACCTATTCAACTCAGGTATCCGTCCGGCAGTAAATGCTGGTATTTCGGTATCGCGTGTTGGTGGTGCTGCACAAACAAAAATCGTTAAGAAACTGGGTGGCGGTATTCGTCTAGCCCTAGCTCAGTACCGTGAACTAGCTGCGTTCTCGCAGTTCGCGTCTGACCTTGACGATGCAACTCGTGCTCAACTTGAGCATGGTGAGCGTGTAACAGAGCTAATGAAGCAGAAACAGTACGCGCCAATGTCTGTTGCTGATATGTCTTTGTCGTTATTTGCTGCTGAAAAAGGCTTCCTTCAAGATATCGAAATCGCGAAAATCGGTGACTTTGAAGCTGCTTTACTTTCTTATGCAAGTAGCACATACGCAGAGCTTGTGGCTCAAATCAATGAAACTGGTAACTTGAATGCCGAGATCGAAGCGCAGCTTAAAGAACTTCTAACGAAGTTCAAATCTACGCAAACTTGGTAATTTAGTTATTAATGGTGCGCTTTAGTTTTCTAAAGCACACCTTGATTCGGAGAGAGAGTCATGGCTAGCGGAAAAGAGATTAAAAGCAAGATCGGGAGTATTAAAAATACTCAAAAGATCACTAGCGCAATGGAAATGGTTGCTGCGTCTAAAATGAAAAGGGCGCAAGAACGCGTTGCTTCAAGCCGTCCATACGCTGACAAATTACGTGAAGTAATTGGTCGTGTTGCTCAAGCAAATCTTGATTTTACTCACCCGTTTTTAAAAGAACGTGAAGTGAAACGAGTTGGTTATATTGTTATCTCTACAGACCGTGGTCTGTGTGGCGGTCTAAACTCAAATGAGTTTAAGAAAGTTGCACTTGATGTTAAAGCGTGGAAAGAAAAAGGTGTCGATGCTGAATTTGCTACTTTAGGTAGTAAAGCAGCTGGTTTCTTTCAACGTTTCGGTGGTCAACTACTCGCTAAAAAAGCGGGCCTAGGAGATAAACCTTCAGTACAAGACGTTATTGGTCCTGTAAAAATAATGCTTGATGCATTTTCTGAAGGCAAAATAGACCGTTTATTCTTGGTATATAACAAATTCGTTAATACCATGAAGCAAGAGCCAATTATAGATCAGTTACTCCCTTTGCCAAAAGCTGAAGAAGAAGTATCTGCTCACACATGGGATTACTTATACGAGCCAAACCCAGAGGCTATTTTAGAGTCTTTGTTAGTACGCTTTATTGAGTCTCAAGCATACCAAGGTGTGGTAGAAAATGCTGCCTCTGAACAGGCTGCTCGTATGGTTGCAATGAAAGCTGCAACTGATAACGCAGGTGACCTTATGGACGAGCTACAGCTTGTTTATAACAAGGCTCGCCAAGCAGCAATCACACAAGAAATTAGTGAGATTTGTTCTGGCTCAGCAGCAGTTTAATGCTTCGGGTAAAGATTAACGAGAGGAATAGACATGAGTTTAGGTAAGGTCGTCCAAATTATCGGCGCCGTTGTGGATATTGAATTTCCACAAGATAGCGTGCCAGCGGTATACCACGCACTAAGAGTAACAGATGGCGATTTAGCTGGTTTGACTCTAGAAGTCCAGCAACAGCTAGGTGGCGGTGTAGTGCGTACTATCGCTATGGGTACTACTGATGGTTTACGTCGTAGTGCTTTAGTTATGAATACAGGTGAATCGATTCAAGTTCCAGTTGGTAAAGCAACACTTGGTCGTATCATGAACGTACTTGGTGAGCCAATCGATGAAGCGGGTCCAATCGGCGAAGAAGACCGTATGTCTATTCACCGTGCAGCGCCTTCATACGAAGAGCAATCAAGTTCAGTTGAACTTTTAGAAACTGGTATCAAGGTTATCGACCTTGTATGTCCGTTTGCTAAAGGTGGTAAAGTTGGTTTATTCGGTGGTGCCGGTGTTGGTAAAACTGTAAACATGATGGAACTTATCCGTAACATCGCAATCGAGCACAGCGGCTACTCAGTATTCGCAGGTGTTGGTGAGCGTACACGTGAGGGTAACGATTTCTACCATGAGATGAACGATTCAAACGTACTTGATAAAGTATCGCTTGTATACGGTCAGATGAACGAGCCTCCAGGTAACCGTTTACGCGTAGCGTTAACTGGTCTTACTATGGCTGAAAAGTTCCGTGATGAAGGTCGCGATGTACTTTTCTTCGTAGATAACATTTACCGTTATACACTTGCTGGTACAGAAGTATCTGCACTTCTTGGTCGTATGCCATCAGCGGTAGGTTACCAGCCTACACTTGCTGAAGAAATGGGTGTGCTTCAAGAGCGTATCGCTTCTACTAAGACTGGTTCAATTACATCAATCCAAGCGGTATACGTACCTGCGGATGATTTAACGGATCCATCTCCAGCAACTACCTTTGCTCACTTAGACGCAACAGTAGTACTTTCACGTGATATCGCATCACTTGGTATCTACCCAGCGGTAGACCCACTTGATTCATCTTCACGTCAACTTGACCCACAAGTAATTGGTCAAGAGCACTACGATACAGCACGTGGCGTTCAAACAGTTCTTCAGCGTTACAAAGAACTTAAAGACATCATTGCAATCCTAGGTATGGACGAGCTTTCTGACGAAGATAAGCAACTTGTATCTCGTGCACGTAAAATCCAACGTTTCCTATCTCAGCCATTCTTCGTGGCAGAGGTGTTTACAGGCGCGTCTGGTAAATACGTATCACTAAAAGATACAATTGCTGGCTTTAAAGGCATTTTAAACGGCGAGTTTGATGACCTTCCAGAGCAAGCGTTCTACATGGTTGGCTCTATTGAAGAAGCTCAAGAAAAAGCCAAAGGCATGTAACTAGGAGGGTAGTATGACAGCTATGACTGTACATCTTGACGTAGTAAGCGCAGAGCAGAGCTTGTTCTCTGGTCTTGTTGAATCGATTCAAGTATCTGGTAGTGAAGGCGAACTAGGTGTAAACCTAGGTCATGCTCCACTACTAACTGCCCTTAAACCTGGTATGGTACGTTTAGTTAAGCAATTTGGTCACGAAGATGTGATATACGTTGCTGGCGGTACATTAGAAGTTCAACCAAATCACATCACGATTCTTGCAGATACTGCGATTCGTGGTGAAGATTTAGATGAAGATTCAGTACAAAAAGCTAAACGTGAAGCTGAAGAACATATGGCGAATTCGTCAGCTGTTGAGTTTGATTATCAACAAGCGGCAACGCAACTGGCAGAAGCAGTTGCTCAGTTACGTGTTATTCAGTTATTACGTAATAAGTAAGCCTACTCGGTTTTTAAAAGCCCACTTTATGTGGGCTTTTTTGTGCCTGTAATATTTATCAGAATATTATTATTGGTAATATAAATATAATTCACCTTTATAGCTGCTATAAGCTTTTTTTGACTTATATCCTTGCTCAATCCTCGTTACAATAACGTAATACAGTCGAGTGAATATTGGTTTCAGTTAAGATTCAGTAGTTAAAACTTAAACTACTGGGTATTTGCACAGGAAGTGATTTACGTAGTCTTACTGGCTAGTAAAACGACTCTTATTTAACTAAAACAACGGAAAAAGGAAATTGTTTTAATGGCATTAACAACGGTAATTCTTGCTGCGGGTAAAGGTACTCGTATGCGCTCTGCACTCCCTAAAGTACTTCATAAAATTGCTGATAAGCCTATGGTGCAGCATGTTATTGATAACGCAATGGCATTAGGTGCTACAACTACTAATCTAGTTTACGGACACGGCGGCGAACTATTACAACAAGAACTTGCCGATAACAATGTAAATTGGGTACTTCAAGCTGAACAACTTGGTACTGGTCACGCAGTAGCGCAAGCCAACTCTCATGTTAATGATGAAGACACGGTATTAATTTTATACGGTGATGTACCACTAACAAAACAATCAACATTAGAGCGTTTATTAGCTGCAACACCTAAAAATGGTTTAGCTGTATTAACCGTAAATTTGGTAAACCCAAATGGCTATGGTCGAATGCTTCGTGCCGGTGGTAAGTTAGTCGGTATTGTTGAGCAAAAAGATTCAAGCCCAGAGCAGTTACTAATCAACGAAGTAAACACCGGTATTATGGCTGTTAACGGTAAGCTATTAAAAACATGGTTAGGTAACTTATCTAACAATAATGCACAAGGCGAGTACTACTTAACAGATATCGTTGCAATGGCTCATAGTGAAGGCGTAGAAATTACGTCAGCGCAGCCAGACCATGCAATGGAAGTTGAGGGCGCAAATAACCGCGTACAACTTGCAGGCTTAGAGCGCGCTTACCAAGCATGGCAAGCAGAAGAGCTAATGTTAAATGGTGCAACACTTGCTGATCCTGCGCGTATTGATGTGCGTGGAACAGTTACCACCGGTGAAGATATACTTATCGATGTAAACGTTATTTTTGAAGGCACAGTCACGCTTGGTAACAACGTACAAATTGGTCCTAACTGTGTACTTAAAAATTGTAGCATTGGCGATAACGTTATTATTAAAGCTAATACCCTAATTGAAGATGCCACAGTTGCAGATAAATGTACGCTTGGTCCTTATGCTCGCCTTCGCCCAGGCGCTGTAATGGAAGAAGACTCGCACATTGGTAACTTTGTTGAGATGAAAAAAACCCGTTTAGGCAAAGGCTCTAAAGCTAACCATTTAAGTTACTTAGGTGATGCTGAAATTGGCGAAAAAGTGAATATTGGCGCTGGTACTATTACTTGTAACTATGATGGCGTTAATAAAGCAAAAACCATTATTGGCGATAATGCTTTTATTGGTTCTAATTCATCGTTAGTTGCGCCTGTAAACATTGGTGCAATGGCAACTGTTGGTGCCGGCTCTGTGATCACCAGTACCGTTGAAGATGACCAATTAGCAATAGCACGCTCTAAACAGCGTAATTTAACGGGTTGGAAACGCCCAGTTAAAAAATAACAATAGAGGCTACTTAGGTAGCCTTTTTTATTTTAGCTGAAGTTTAAATTGCTCTTTATAGCGTCTAGACAAGTTAAGTACTTTACCTGTTGTTAGTTTTATTTCACTGTCGCCACTGGGGAGTGGTGTAATGGACTCCACTTTATCGAGTTTTACGCCATGGCTGCGGTGAATTCTACAAAACCCCTGTACTTCAAGTTGTTTGCTCAATGCTGTAAGCGTTGCCCTTAGAGGATATATACGTGAGCCTATATGTAGGTTTACATAATTACCCGACGATTCAAGCCAATCAACATCTTCTATTTTTATAATGAATTCCTTCCCGAGCTTTTTAACTAATAAGCGATTTATGGTCAATGTTGTTTGCTGCTCACTTTCTTCAATTGAAGCGGCTTCACCTAGTAACTGCTGCACTACATATTGATATACTTTGATAAGTAAAATGAAAAACACAAAGCTTATAGCGTCTTTCTGGTATTCATAAATAAGTTCAAACCAACTAAGTCCAAAGTTGTAAGACCCATTATTCAACAAATATATGAATTTACGAACCCCTACCATAATACCAACGTGTAACACGCTAAATATAATAGAGGCACCAAAGTACATACCTAAAGAGGCAGTGATATTTTGCCAATTAAAAGGTAAGTATCTTAAAAACCAAATTAAAATAGGGAATATAAGCAAAGTACTCAAGGCACTTGAATACTCCCAAACAAATGGCTCCCACATTAAAAGAGTTAAAGCCCCTTCTCTTTGGACTTCCATTATTTGGGTTGTAGCGTTTACTGTATTGTTAATTAATACGTAAGCACACAGTAATACTGATGTGTAAATGCTTTGAAAACGTTGAAAGTGCTGTAGGTTCATAAATGTATGCTTATTGCTGATGTGGCACGCTTATCCCTGTATACCACCTTTTATCACTATTGCTTGTAATATAAGCACTTATAGATAGTTTTAGCGAGAGCTTTAGGTATGAATAACGCATAACATACATAAAGTAGTAAAAGCATGAGCACTCAAGTACAACAACCTTCATTAGTTAATTCGCGTAAATATTATCTTGATTGGCTTAGGGTAATCGCATTTGCGTCGCTAATTTTTTACCACATTGCCATGTTGTATAGCGAAAACTGGGGATTTCATTTTAAAAGTAATTATACATCACAGTATGTTGAATATTTAATGTTGGTGTTTTCACCTTGGCGCATGTTGCTCATTTGGTTTATATCGGGCGTAGCACTGCGTTTTATGATTGATAAAGTAAGTAGCTTTAAGTCTTGGTTACATTTCACCTTATACCGCTCTATTTTTTTACTATTACCCTTGCTGGTGGGGTTATGGCTAATAGTGCCTTTACAGTTGTTTGCAGAAATGTCGCAGCAAGGTGTTATTGATATTAGCTATTGGCAATTTTATTTAGCTTTTATAGAGACTAACAATACGCTTTTTATTAATTATCAGTCTGGAGTGTGGCCGAATGTGGATGTAAATCACTTATGGTATTTGCGCTCGTTGTGGCAATTTATGCTGATCATTATTGTTTTAACTCTTTTTGCACGCTTGCCCTTTATTACGCCTTTAAAAACATTTGTTAAAGGGGGGATGTCATTTGGGCTTTTAATTACCTTACTCACTATTGCCGTACTATTTACAAGCCATTACTTAACTGGCGATTCAATCAGAGAAACTAACGGCTTTATACTGTTAATCGCAGGATACATACTTGCTAAAAACACTTATTTTTGGAACTGCTTAAATAAAAATTTGGTATTACTGGCTTTGAGTTTTACGGTTTTGTTTGTACTTATAATATTAAGTTATCAGAAGGCGTTTACTCTTCCTCATTTTATTTTAAGCGGTAGCTACAATATTCAACGTGTTGTAGGTGTATTTTTTGTACTTGCGCTCGCTCACCGATTTTTAAATTTTAATACCTACTATTTAAAGCAGCTCAATGCATGGGTATTTCCCTTTTATTTATTGCATCAAAGCATTTTGATTATTTTGTGTTTTTTACTACAGCCTTTAAGTTTAGGAGCTGTTGCTGAACCATTTATCATTATTTTAGGGACTTGGTTTTTTTGTGGTGTTTTTACATGGGGTATAACACATATTGATATACTTAGACCTTTGCTAGGGATTGCAATTAAACGAGATTATCCCCCGACTGTAAAAATGCTTGGTTATACGGTCGCTTTAATTTTAATAACTCCGCTAGCGTATAAGCTAATTAGTTAGGCTAAGGGGTTGTATTAAAACGGCCATAATCTTGTCATGCCTGTGTGTTGATATTTAGCAAATACAATACTAAGGAAAATTACATGTTTAAAAAATCAATTATTGCGCTGTCACTTATATCTATTCTTACGTGTTGCTCATTTGATGGTAAAAACGGCTCTCAAGGATTACAGGGAGAACAAGGTACAAATGGGTTTAATGGTATAAATGCAAACTCAGCATTAAAAATTAACCTTGTGGGTAGAGGCGTATTAAATGCACAAAGCCCAGAAGGTGCAGCTGAAATAGTTGCATATCAAACATCTAAAAAATGGATTTACGCTATTAACAGTTCAGGCGATGACGCTGTTGTTAATATTTTACCCGCTGTCACCTTTGATACTGCCGCACTCGTTAAAGATAACGAAGGGGTTATAAGCGCCACAAACTTAACCTCGGTCATTACGTTGCCTTTAAACGAGCACACCCAAGGCGATGCAAACAGTATTGCTATTGATGAAAACAATAATTTACTAGCGGTTGCAATGGCTGCTGAAAGCACGGGTGATGCAGGTCAAATTGCTTTTTACGATATAAGCGGCGACTCACCCGTATTTATTAAAAATGTAACGGTCGGATTTTTACCAGACATGGTGACGTTCACCCATGATGGCGCAAAGGCAGTGGTTGCTAACGAAGGTGAACCAAGTGGCGACTACAGCGTAGATCCTGAAGGTTCTATTAGTATTATCGATATAACAAATAATGTAATAGCCGATACGGCAATAAATATTGATTTTAAAGCCTATAACAACAAACAAGCCGATCTAGAAACGCAAGGGGTCGTTTTTGCAAACCCAAATGGTAGTACTATTAACGGTAATCTAATAAATACAACTGTGGCTATGGATTTAGAGCCCGAGTACGTTAGCATTTCTAAAGATAACAAATACGCTTATGTATCTATTCAAGAAAACAATGCACTTGCAATAGTTAACCTACAAGACAACAGCTTTGAGCTAAAGGGCTTAGGCTTTAAAGATTGGTCAAGCTTACAACTTGATGCCTCAGATAAAGACGGCGGCGTTAATTTTAAATCATACCCAGGGCTCTATGGTATGTACCAGCCCGACACTATCTCAAGCTTTAGTTGGAAAGGCGCTAATTTTATAGTCACTGCCAACGAAGGTGACGCAAGAGAATACTTTTTTGATACAGCTGATGAAGCAGACTGTATAGCAAAGGGCGGACTTGATTACGATAAAGACGATGGCTGCTTAGCTTATATAGATGAAAGCCGCGTTGAAGATCTAACGCTTGCTAGTAACTTTGATTATTTAAATAATGACGATGATGATATTGGTCGCTTAAAAGTAACAACAATAAAAGGCGATACCAACAACGATGGACAATACGAATCGCTTTATGCTTATGGTGCACGTTCGTTTACTATTTGGGATAGCAACGCGCTGGTGGTTTTTGATTCTGGTGATGACATTGCACGTATAACAGCATCTGTGCATGGTGAATCATTTAATAATGATGAAGATGAAAACAAAGGTGATTCTCGCTCAGATGATAAAGGCGCAGAGCCCGAAGCGCTGACTATTGGTGAAATTGGCGATCGTACATTTGCCTTTATTGGTTTAGAGCGTATGGGTGGCATTATGGTTTACGACATTACTAATCCATACAATGTGCAGTTTGAAGACTACTTCTATAATAGAGGCTTAATTAAAGGCGCTAATATTACAGGCGATTTAGCACCTGAAGGGATGGTATTTGTTCCAGCGGAGCAAAGCGCAACAGGAAATGCACTTTTAATCGTTGGGAATGAAATATCTGGTTCTATTGTGGTATGGGAAATTGCAGCGAGTTAAAAAGGTTAGTTTAGCTAAAGTAAACTTGGATCGACTTACACAGTGAAGTTGATCCACTAAATTTTTTAACTTAAGTCTATATGTGTTTATATCGCGTTAATTTTGGGTTTTATTATGTTAACTATGGAACAAGTGATTCGCTTTTTTCATACTTTTTAAACAGCCTTTTACTCTCTAAATTGAGAGCTCTAAAAATAAAACACACAAAAGGCTATCTATGACACACACAAAACCACACTTAATTTCCGCTGCGCTTTCAATTATATTACTAGGTTACTCTAACTTAAGTTTAGCGAGTATTGAATTAGCAAATATAGATACGGGTTCTAAAAAAACAAAAGTAGAACTTGGTGGCTACGCAAAAGTAGATGTTCGTCATGTATCTGGTGATATTGCTTATCAGGATTACTGGATAGGTAATTTTCCTGAAGGTGAAGCCGTTGATACGTCGCACACAGGGTTTAATGTTAAGGAATCAAGGCTTAATTTAAAAATACAACGCGGCGATGTCATTGGGTTTGTTGAGGTGGATTTTTACGGCGGTGGCGGAAACGAAGTTGTTAGTAATTCGTCAAACGATCGTTTACGTCATTTTTATATTCAATACAAAGATTGGTTAGCAGGGCAAACATGGTCAACCTTTATGCCTTTAGCTGCATTGCCTGAAACATTAGACTTTGGTGGTCCGCACGTAGGCGAAGTGTTTATTAGGCAAACGCAAATAAGGTACAGTCATGGTGGCTGGCAGTTCGCTATTGAAAACCCAGAAACAAACGGCGACGGTGACAACGGTACTGCATCAAGTGCGGTTGGTGTTTCTGGGGCACAAGCCGATAAAGACGAATCAATTCCCGATTTTGTTGCGCGTTATAATTATAAAAAAGAGTGGGGTGAATTATCTATTGGTGCTTTATTAAGAAAGGTTGATCAGGGTGGTATAGATAAAACAGCAATTGCAGGTAATTTTTCGGGCAAAATTAAAACGTTTGGCAAAGATGATTTTCGCTTTCAAGTTAGTGTAGGAGAACCTGGTCGTTACGCTGCTGCAGGATTAACAAACGATATTGTAGTTAACGAGCGCGATGAAGTGGAAGTAGAAAAAACGACTGCATTTACTGTTGCCTATAAACATTTTTGGACAGGAACTTGGCGTTCAACCGCTTTTTATGGTGCGGCTAAAACGGATATAATTGAAAAGGATCGGGCTCATTGGGGAGTTAACTTAATAACAAACATAACAGACGATCTTAATGCGGGTATTGAGCTTGGGCAATATAAGATTAATGATGAAAATATTGACAGTATCAGCTCTAACTACTTTCAGCTTTCTGCTAAATATAGTTTTTAATATAAATAATAGGCGTGTTATTTAACAGTAATACGCCTGTTTTTTATGTAACGATTCTCGTAAATGCTCAACAAGCAGTTTTAATTTTTGATCAGGTTGCCTTACTTTAGGATAAACCGCATACATCCCCATTTTCTTTCGTGTAAAGCTTTGCAAAATCTGCGCTAACGTATTTTTTTGTAGTTCTTGATAAACGAGAGCTTGCGGTAAAAAAGCAATACCTAAGTCGCTAAGCGCGGCTCGTTTAATTGCACTGAGATGGTTACTATGAAAGCGACCATGTATGGGAAGTAGCTGCTCCGCTTCATCAATATACAATGGCCATATGTCATTACAGGTATTATCGAACTTATATACTAAGCACTCATGGCTTTGTAGTTGTTCAGGGGTTTGCGGTACACCGTATTGTTTTAAATAGTTTGGTGTGGCACATATTACCCATTGGCTATCTATTAGTCGCCTTGCAATGAGTGATGAGTCTTCAAGTTCGGCTGTTCTAATAGCAAGATCATAACCTTCCTCAATTAAATCAACCAATCTATTCGTAACTTGTAAATCTACGGATATTTCAGGGTGCTTTTTACAAAATTCAGCAATCGACTCACTCAATGCTAAATTTGCTGATACAACGGGCATTGTTATTCTTATATTACCTTTCATGTCATCACCGTAACCAGTTACGGCATTTTCGGCTTCTTGAAATGCAAATTTAACAATTTTAGCTTTGTTATAAAGCGTTCTTCCTGCATCGGTGAGGCTGAGCTTTCTGGTTGTTCTGTAAAGAAGTTGGGCATTTAAGCTTTCTTCTAATCTTGCAATACGCTTACTTACGACTGAATTAGTTAATGAAAGCTTCTCCGCTACTTTAGAAAATGACCCATCATCAACAACTTGAACAAATAAAACCATGTCATCTGCCTTTGCCATACTTGTTCCCCAATTAGTGTAATGCGCTTATTATTATGGCAAAAAAGGAAAATAAGATTGCCTTTACATGCAA
The DNA here is from genome assembly GCF_011378875.1 of Pseudoalteromonas sp. Z9A5. NCBI lineage: Bacteria > Pseudomonadati > Pseudomonadota > Gammaproteobacteria > Alteromonadales > Pseudoalteromonadaceae > Pseudoalteromonas > Pseudoalteromonas sp. Z9A5. The sequence goes on along the minus strand of NZ_WTLC01000026.1, from coordinate 3,939 downwards.
TATATCAATTTATTTACAAGGAGTAGAGTGTATTAAATCTATCTTGGTCGCAATAAAATCATAAAAATAAACTCTAAATGGTTTTAACAGGGCAGTCACACACACAACAAAAAGAGGATACAATTTTGAGTCAAACAATATATGGATTATTGGCATTACTGCCAATTGTTCTCAGTGGTATTTTGCTAATAGGTCTGCAATGGTCTGCAAAAAAAACAATGCCAATAGTGCTCGCGGTTACTGCTGCAATTGCTATTTTTATATGGGATATGACCCTTAATCGGGTTTCATCATCAATTATTCAGGGGTTTGTGATCACAGTCTCAGTGTTATGGATTGTGTTTGGTGCCCTGTTTTTACTTAATACATTAAAACATACCGGCGCAATAGCGGTTATTCGTGCTGGTTTTACAAATGTATCGCCAGATCGACGTGTTCAAGCCATTATTATTGCATGGTGTTTTGGTACTTTCATTGAAGGTGCATCAGGATTTGGTACGCCAGCAGCAATAGCCGCACCATTAATGGTTGCTATTGGCTTTCCTGCACTGGGTGCTGTTTTAATGGGTATGATGATCCAAAGCACGCCTGTATCGTTTGGTGCTGTGGGTACACCTATTGTTATAGGTGTAAGTAAAGGATTAGATACAACGGCAATTAGCGCTCAATTAGCACAAGAAGGTATGTCGTGGGATGCTTTTTTACAGCTAATAACCAGCCAAGTAGCCATTCTTCATGGAGTTATTGGTACATTCATGCCCCTTTTAATGGTGATGATGTTAACTCGGTTTTTTGGTAAGAATAAAAGCTGGAAAGAAGGATTTGCTATTTGGCCATTCGCTATTTTTGCGGGGCTAGCATTTACCATTCCCTATACATTAACAGGTATCTACCTCGGTCCGGAGTTTCCTGCTCTTATTGGTGGTTTGGTCAGTGTTGCTATTGTTATTAACGCAGCTAAAAAAGGCTTTTTAATACCAAAAACAACGTGGGATTTTGCTCCAAAAAAAGACTGGCCAAGTGAGTGGATTGGCAAGCTTGTTGTTGATAGTGATAATAATACACTTACATCTGGCAACAAAAGTATGTCGCCTATTATGGCGTGGTTTCCTTATTTATTAGTTGCTTTATTACTTGTTTGCTCAAGAGTATTTGTAGAGCTCAAAACATTACTTACAGATGCGACACTAAATTTTTCATCACTTTTAGGTGAAGCTGATATTAGCGCTGGTTTTAGCCCTTTATATTTACCCGGTGGGCTATTATTGATAAGTGCTTTATGTGCTGCGGGGCTTCAGTCTAAAAAGCCAGTTAGCGCCTTAAAAAATGCATTTAGTGAATCAGGTAAAACGGTATTAGGTGCTGGCTTTGTACTTATTTTTACTATTCCGATGGTAAGGATATTTATTAACTCTGGTGTTAACTTATCAGACATGGCGAGTATGCCAGTAGCGAGTGCCGAGTTGTTTGCTGGTGTTTTTGGAAGTGCTTTTCCATTAATTAGTTCTACAATCGGTGCATTAGGTGCTTTTATTGCGGGTTCAAATACAGTGTCCAACATGATGTTTAGTCAATTTCAATATGAGGCAGCTATGAGCTTACATATTTCACCTTCTTTAGTCATAGCATCTCAAGCGGTAGGAGCTGCAGCAGGTAACATGATTGCAATACATAACGTAGTGGCTGCCTCTGCAACAGTTGGTCTACTTGGTATGGAAGGTGCGACACTTAGGCGCACTATTTTACCTACAATTTATTACGTGCTTTTTAGTGGCGTAATCGCTATGACCGCAATTTACATTTTTGGTTTTCAAGGACCCTTAGTATCATGAGTAATAAGCAAACACAGGATTCGGGCTGTAATACTTTCACATCAAAAAGTACTTCTCAAAACGTACTTAGCTCAGATCAAGTTTTAGCTAAACTAACCAATATACTTGGTGCGAATAATTTACAGGCTGATCCAGAAAAAAATGAGCACTATAGAATGGGCTGGCGTTCTGGTGGCGGAAGCGCTTTAGCGGTTTTGTTTCCGCAAAGCTTATTGGAAATTTGGCGCAGTTTAGAGATTTGCGTTGAGGGCAACTGCATTATAATAATGCAAGCAGCAAAAACGGGGTTAACAGAAGGCTCGACCCCAAGTGGGAATGATTACGATAGACCTGTTGTGGTTATTAATACATTAGCGATGGATCAATTATTTTTGGTTAATAATAACGATCAGGTTATTAGTTTACCAGGTGCTACCTTGCATCAACTTCAAAGCCAGCTTAATACTGTAAATAGAGCGCCTCACTCTATAATTGGTTCCTCTACCTTAGGTGCATCTATTATTGGTGGTGTTTCTAATAACTCTGGTGGAGCACTTGTTAAAAGAGGTCCTGCTTATACTGAGCTTGCTTTATTTGCACAAATAAACGAACACGGTGAGCTCATACTCGTTAATCACCTTGAAGTAGAGCTTGGTAATTCCCCTGAAGAAATACTAACTAACTTACAAACAGGCAATTTTGATAAAACAAAATTACCAGTAAGCGACAAGCTTGCATCCGATAGAGAATATATAGCAAGAGTAAAAGATGTTAACGCTAGTACACCAAGTCGGTTTAATGCCGATAAGCGAAGACTTTTTGAAGCTAGTGGCTGTGCAGGTAAACTTGCAGTATTTGCAGTACGTCTTGATACCTATCCAACAGCTGAAAAAGAGCAAACCTTCTATATAGGTAGTAATAGTGTTAGTGAGCTTGCTCAGTTAAGAAAGCAAATCTTATCAACGTTTAAAAACACCCCTGAAGTTGGCGAGTATATGCATCGAGATATATTCGATGTATCTGCTAAATATGGCAAAGATACCTTTTTAAGCATTAAACACTTGGGGACGGATGCATTACCTAGATTGTTTTCTATAAAAGGACGTATAGATTCAAGACTTAATAAGTTGTCATGGGTACCAAAGCACTTTACCGACAAAGCAATGCAGCTCATAGCTAAAGTGTTTCCTCAGCATTTACCTAAAAGAATGCTCGAATACAGAGATAAGTATGAACATCACCTAATAATGAAAATAAGTGATGATGGTATAGAAGAAGCGCAAACTTTTTTAAAGCCATTTTTTGAAGCATCAAATACAGGTAACTATTTTACGTGTAATAAGGAAGAGTCAGAAAGTGCTTTTTTACATCGCTTTGCAGCTGCGGGTGCTGCACTAAGGTACGAAGTTATTCATGAAAAAAAAGTGGGCGAAATATTGGCGCTCGATATAGCTATTCCGCGTAACGAACTCGACTGGCTAGAAACGCTACCAAACGAAATTTCCCAACATATAGAAAAGAAACTCTATTATGGTCATTTCTTCTGTTATGTTTTTCATCAAGACTACATATTAAAAAAAGGAACTGATGCCAAGCTTATTAAAAAGCAAATGCTGAAGTTACTCAATGAAAGAGGAGCTAAGTATCCTGCTGAACATAATGTAGGACACTTATACGAAGCTGAACCTGATTTACAAAATTTCTATAAAAGCCTAGATCCAACTAATACATTTAATCCAGGTATAGGAAAAATGCCTAAAAATAAACGCAACTGTTCTTGTTGTTTATAACGTACATTGCATAACGGTATTGAGTTTTTAAACGAAGAGATAGCTTAATACCGTTATTGTTGTAAATGCAGCCTGATTTTTGAGCATAAAACCCTATGCAGCCCTTTATTTGTATAGCTTTTATACTAAATTCATTTAATTGTCAAAAAGCTGAAATAAAGTATTGACCCTCACTCGTTTATCCCTATAATGCGACCCCACTGAGACGGGAAACGCCGAAGCATAGCAAGGCAGGAACTACTTAGAGAGTTAAATAAAACTTCGGTTTTAAATTATCTAAAAAGAAAGTTTAAAACTAAGTGTTGACTCGAAAAATAAAGGGTGTATTATTCGCATCC